>NZ_AYTE01000048.1:0-150965 GCF_000506245.1 Williamsia sp. D3
CGGCGCGAGAAGGGTTCTAAGCGGGGGTCAGCTGTAGAGGTACTGCCCGCAGACGGGCCAAGCGCCGACGCCCTGCGAGGCGAGCACGTTCTCGGCCACTCGGATCTGTTCCTCACGGCTTGCGTCCGACGCAACGCCGACGCCGCCATTGGCTCCCAGGTCGACTGGCTGAACTGCAGTCCGCCGTAGTAGCCGTTACCGGTGTTGATGGCCCAGTTCCCGCCGCTCTCGCATTGTGCGACGGCGTCCCAGTTGTGGGCACCCTCGGCCGAGGCAGTTGCTGCGAACGCACCCATGGGTGCGAGCGTCAGGGCTCCGGCGATCGCCGTGCGGGCGGCAAGCTTGCGCATGTTGGTCATGGTTCCTCCTCTGCCGCTTGCCCACAACATCAGGCGAGCGGGATCGTTGTATCCAGGACTTCCGTGTTGCCGTCTTCTACGACACGTTCAGCGACGTTACGTACTTGAAGCGTTGACGTCACATCGGGGTGGTGGGTACGGACGTGCGATTCGGGCACTTGATGTTTCGTCGTCAATGCTGGTCAGATCGGTGTTCTCGAGGCGTTACAGGCCGGGGATGCATTCGAGAAAATGTGATCGTCGACACGGGTCAAATGTGATGTGGCACATGCTCTGGGCGGGCGGATCATGCCTCAAACCTTGCCCGAGGCAACAAAAAACCCCGTCCGTACCCCTCGATGCGGACGGGGTCCTTCGTCCATCAGATCACTTGAGTTCGGCGCTCGTCTTCCCGAGAACTCGACGTGCGATGATCAGGTTCTGGATCTGCTGGGTCCCCTCGAAGATATCGAGGATCTTCGAATCGCGGGCCCATTTCTCCAAAAGGGAGCGTTCCGAATAGCCAAGGCTGCCCGCGAGTTCCACGGCCTTGGTGGTCACGTCGGTGACGGTACGCCCAGCCTTCGCCTTCGACATCGAAGCCTCTTTGGAGTTCGGCTCCTTGTTGTCGGCCATCCACGCTGCCCGCAGCGAATGCAGGTATGCGGCTTCGAAATCCGATTCCATGCGGATGAACTCTGCTGCAGCGGCGTGCTGGTTGTTGGCCGGCTTGTCGTAATCGATGTCCACGCCTGCTTCTTCGAGCAGCGTTCGGAGCTCCTCGAGCGCCGCCCGCGTCACACCGACCGCCATTCCCGCGACCATCGGGCGGGTGTTGTCGAAGGTCTGCATGACCCCGCCGAAACCCTTTTTGGTGTCGACTTCCGGTGAACCCAAGAGGTTTTCGGCCGGGACGCGGCAGTTCTCGAAACGGATCGCGGCAGTGTCGGAAGCCTTGATTCCGAGCTTGTGTTCGAGACGCTCGATCGTCACACCTTCGTGTTCACGGGGGACGACGAAGCTCTTGATCGCCGCACGGCCGGCGCTCTTGTCCACTGTGGCCCAGACGACGATGTGGTCGGCGCGGGATCCGGCTGTCACATAGATCTTTTCGCCGTTGATGATGTAGTCGTCGCCGTCCCGGGTCGCGGTGGTCGAGACCGCGGCAGAGTCGGAGCCGAAGCTGGGTTCGGTGATGGCCATCGACGCCCAGACCTTGCCGAACTTCTTCAGCTGCTCTTCGGAGGCGACGGCCGCGATGGCGGCGTTGCCCAACCCCTGATAGGGGATCGACAGCATCAGACCGAGGTCGCCCCACGAGGTTTCCATCGTGTTGAGCACCGACTGCATGTTGCCGCCGTTGACGACTGCGCCTGCGGGCAGTTCTTTCTTGTTCTTCTGCTGGCTGCGTCCGCCGTCGGCGCCGGCTCCGGCGGCTCCGGCTTCATTGAGTCCGTCGTACAGACTCGCCAGGGTGTCGAGCTCGACCGGGTAGTCGTGTTCGCGGAGGTCGTACTTACGAGAGATGGGCCGGAAGATCTGTGCGGCAGCCTGATGGGCCTGGTCGACCGTCTGATGCAGCTTCCGGGGGAGTTCGAGATTGATTGCCATGGCTTGATGTCTTTCTGTGCAAGAGTGTCGGGTCGGATGGGGGAGCGGTCGTCAGATGACGACGATGCCCTCGCCGATGGCCGCACCGCGCAGATCGCGGAACCAGCGCTCGACCGGATGTTCCTTGGTGAAGCCGTGTCCGCCGAGCAATTGCACTCCGTCCGAACCGATTTGCATACCCTTGTCGGCGGTGAGCTTGCGGGCCAGCGCCGCTTCTCGGGCGAAAGACAGTCCCTGCTCGGCGCGGGCAGCTCCACGCAGGGTGACAAGCCGGATCGAATCGAGCTCGGTCGCCATGTTCGCGACCATGAATGCGACGGCCTGACGGTTGGAGATCGGCTCCCCGAACGCCTCGCGCTCGTTCACATAGGGGATGACGTAGTCGAGGACGGCATGGGCCGTACCAACTGCCAGCGAGGACCAACCGAGCCGAGCGAGCCGGACCACGTCGCGGTAGTCGGTGAAAGCGCTGTCGCCTTCTTCTTCACCAAGCAATGCGGTGGCGGGCACGGTCACGTCGGTGAGCAACAACCGACCGATACCGGCGGCGCGCACACCCATGCCTGGATCTGCCTCGACGACAAGGCCTTTGGAATTCGACTCGACGATGAACAGGGCGGGGCGGCCATCGAGCTGTGCGCCGATGATGAACAGTTCCGAAGACGCCGCAGCAGGCACAAACGACTTGACGCCGTTGAGGCGGTAGCCGCTGGGTACCCGGGTTGCCTTGGTCTGCAGCGACATTGCGTCGAAGAGCGGGCGTGGCTCGGCGATGACGACGGCGGCCTGGGGCACGTTCTCGCCCGCGAAGTCCGGCAGGTAGGTCTTCTGCTGCGCGTCGCTGCCGAACTGGGTGAGCGTGGTGGCGACACCGCTGGGTGCCAGCAGCGGCAGTGCCAAGCCCATGTCGCCATAAGCCATCGCTTCGGCGACGAGCGAGTTGGTGACCACGCCACGCTCGGTGGCGGCGCCCTCGAACTCTTCGGGCACGTTGATCATCGTGATGCCGAGTTCGGCACTGCGAGCGAGGATCTCGGGTGGGGCTGCGGCTGCGGCGTCGGCGTCGTGGGCTGCCGGGCGCAAGATCTCGCCCGCGAACTCCTTGACGGTGTCCGCGATCATCTTCTGTTCGTCGTCGGGGAACAGATTGAAGTAGTCCTTGGGGGTGGTGGACAGACGCTTCGCCTTGTCGCCACCCTGGGCGCGGGAGAAGGCGCGGGTTGCGGCGCCAATCGTCTTGAACCCGGTCTTGGTTCCCTCGTACGCGATGCGGTTCAGCGGCTCGCGGATCTTGTACTTGTCGGCGAAGTCGGAGCCGGTCACCGTGGTCAGGACTCGCATCGCTGCTCCGATGGCGCTACGGCGGTGGGGGTTCTTGCCCACAGCGGAGGTATCGCGGGGCTCGGTATGAGTGCTCATTCTCACCAGCTTGTCTTCTACGTGTTGGGCGTGAGGTGTCGGTCGGACGACCGCGTCTCACCGATCTTACCGGTCGGTAAGAAAGCGGACTGCACGGACCTTACTACTGAGTAAGGTCGGTTGTCACGCGCCCGTTCGGGCCGCCGGTCACAGATGGGTGCGACTACCAACCGATTAGCAATGCGAACTATTGTTTGCGCAGCTCACGGGGATTTTCTCCGGCCGTCATTCAAATGTTCAGAAAATGGTCCAGGACCAGCCGAAGCCCGGTGCCGTGCCATATCCTGCTCCTCATGACACAACCTCCTCCCGGGTATCCGGCACCGCCACCCCAGCCGCAGGGCGGCCCGTACAACGACACCTTCTACGCTTCGATCTTTGGCCAGGAGCAGGGCCCGATGGGGTATCAGGACCTCGCCGGGCTTGTCCGCTCCGGACAGGTCAAGCCGGAGACGCAGGTGCGCACCCAGTCGAGCAACTGGTTCCCGGTTTCTCAGGTGCCCGGCCTGTTCTCGGACAAGGAATGGCTCACCGCCCTGCTGATCTCCGTATTCGTCGGCGGTCTCGGCATCGACCGCTTCTACCTCGGCTACACCGGCCTCGGTATCGCCAAGCTGCTCACCTGTGGTGGCCTCGGCATCTGGACACTCATCGACATAGTCTTGATCGCGATGCGCAAGCTCCCCGACTCCAACGGTGTCCCCCTGAAGTGATGGCTTGACGTGGCGGCCCCGCCCACCGCAGACCGGCGGCAGTCCGAACGGAATGTTCGGATTGCCGCCGGTCTCGGTCTGGGTGCGGTCGCCGCAGCGTTCCTGATCAGCCCAGCTCTCAGCACATCGGGGCCCACGCTGTGCCCGGTACGACTGGTCACCGGGCTGCCTTGCCCCGGTTGCGGGCTCACCCGCAGCTGGACGGCTGCCGCCCACGGCCAGTTCTCTGATGCCTTCGCCTACAACTTCTTCGGCCCGATCAGCCTTGCCGCGACCATGGTGTTCGTTGCGCTCGCCGGCGTACTGCTGGCGCGGCGACGATCGGTGGCCGGTCTCGCGCGAGCCGTCAGGCATCCCGTTCTCTGGGCGGTGATCGCCCTGTGGATCGCGTACGGAATCGCGCGCGTCGTCGACCAGGTTGCCGGTGGTGGTCTGTTCCCCGACGTCTCGTGATCGGCTGGAGCCGTCACGTCAGGTCGAGCGCGTCCTCTCCGGGCAGGACAATGAAGTCGGTTGAGGGATCACTCATCTCGGACAACCGGCTGTAGTGCATCTTGAGGCCCGCATCGCCGAGTAGGCCTTGGTGGATGGGGAAGGCCACCCTCGGCGAGACTGCACGCAGATAGTCGATCGCCTCGCTGATCTTCATCCACGGCGCCATGGTCGGCATGGCCAGCACGTCCACCTCCACGTCCGGCACGAACAGCGAGTCCCCGGGGTGCATCAGTTGTGCCCGACCGGCGTCGTCGCCCAACAGGTAGGCCACGTTGTCGATGGTGGGGATGTCGGGGTGGATCACCGCGTGGGTGCCGCCGGTGATGCGGGCCGTGAGGCCGCCGACGGCGAACTCGTCGCCTGGGTGGGCTGCGGTCCACGAGCCTGCGACGTCGTCGTCGTTCAGCTGACGGGTTGTCTGCGGATCCGCGTACAGCACCGCGTCGGGATTACCGGCGACCAGATCGGGCAACGCCGCGACATCAACGTGATCGGGGTGCTGGTGCGTGATCAGGATGGCGTCGAGCCCGGTGAGCCCGGTGAACCCGTGCGAGAAGTTGCCGGGATCGAAAAGGATTGTGGTGCCGTCGTGTTCGACCAGGATGCAGGAGTGCCCGAAGTGTGTGATCTGCATGGTGTCAGTATGCGCCGTCGCCCTGCCGTAGCGAGGAGAGAACGGCCGTATGCAAGGCGCCGTTCGTGGCGATCGCACTCCCGCCGTGGGGGCCGGCCGTTCCGTCGAGCGAGGTGAACGTCCCGCCCGCCTCACGCACCAGGATGTCCAGCGGCGCGAGGTCCCACAAAGACACCTCCGGCTCGGCGGTGATGTCGACGGCACCCTCGGCCACGAGGCAGTAGTTGTAGAAGTCGCCGTAACCGCGGACCCGCCAGACAGCGTCGGTCAAGGCGATGAACTGATCCCGGATCCCGCGGTCGCGCCACCCCGACAGGCTCGAGAACGCGAGGCTCGCCGCGTCGAGTTCGGTCACCTGCGACACCGTGATCGGCCGCGCCGAGCCGTCCGGGCGCTGCGCGAACGCGCCCTCGCCCGCCGAAGCCCACCACCGGCGCGCGAGAGCGGGCGCGCTGATCACCCCCACCTGCGGCACCCCGTCGACGAGGAGCGCTACCAGGGTGGCCCACACCGGCACCCCGCGCACGAAATTCTTTGTGCCGTCGATCGGATCGATCACCCACTGGCGACCGCTGATCTGCGCCTCGCCTCCGAACTCTTCGCCGAGAACCGCGTCGTCGGGACGCAGGTCCGCGAGCCTCTCACGCAGCGTCGTCTCGACGGCGAGGTCGGCGTCGGACACCGGGGTCAGATCGGGTTTGGAGTCGACGCGCAGATCCACCGCGCCGAAACGGTCGATGGTGATGGCGTCGGCGGCGTCGGCCAGTGTCAGCGCCACGTCGAGGTCGGACTGCGTCGGCGAGGTCATGGACGCTAAAACTACAGACACCCGCTTGCCGGCCGTTGTCGCCAGGTCGTCCGGCTAACCTGATGACAACCGACAGGCGTGCCGCGAACGACCGGACCGGCGACCGCTTCCGACCCCAGGAGTGCGATTTTCATGTGGTTCTCGATCATCATCACGCTGATGCTCGCCGGGTTGCTCGCGGTGCTGTTGATCCAGTGGCAACGCGGACGGTCCGGTGGCGCCGCTGCCCCTCGCGAGGGCAACGCCGCGTTCACCGATCGGGTGCCCGGCACCCTCACGCTGACCGGGGTGGCGGACAAACCCGTCGAAGGTGACAAGAACCACCAGGCCTTCTGCACTGTCTCGGGCACGATCACCGGGCCGGACACAGCGCCGACCGATGTCTACGGCCGGTTCGTGATGCCGATGTCGTCGGCGTGGCCGCAGATCGGCGACCAGGTCCCGGTCACCTACAAACCGGGTAAGGCCGAATCGACCTGGCAGATCGCCGGGTCGATCGGCGGTGGTCCGGGCGCGTCGGGTCCGGACCTGCGTAAGCACTGATCCTCGAGAGTGCCGATGCGGCGGTCGCCGCCATGGTCTCGAAGGACCGGTAGCCTGGGTGACCGTGCATCCAGACGTTTCAGCAGACCTCGACGCCCTCGACTCGACCCTCACCACAGTGGAGAAGGTGCTCGACCTCGAGGAGCTCCGGCGGCGGATCGGCGAACTCGAACACCAGGCCGCCGATCCGGAGCTGTGGAACAACCAGGAACACGCCCAGCAGGTGACCAGCGAGCTGTCCCACGCCCAAGGTGAGCTGCGGCGCGTCTCCGAGCTGAGGCAGCGACTGGAAGACGTGCCACTCCTCTACGAATTGGCCGAATCCGAGGAAGGCGCGTCCCAGACCGAGGCGATGGCCGACGCCGACGCCGAGCGCATCGCACTGCGGGCCGACATCGAGGCGATGGAGGTCAAGACGATGCTGGCGGGTGAATACGACCACCGTGACGCGCTGGTCAACATTCGATCCGGCGCGGGTGGCGTGGACGCCGCGGACTGGGCCGAGATGCTGATGCGCATGTACATCCGCTGGGCGGAGAAGCACAACTACAAGGTCGAGGTGTACGACACCTCCTACGCCGAAGAAGCCGGACTCAAGTCGGCCACCTTCGCGGTCAAGGGGCCGTACATGTACGGCACGTTGTCCATCGAGATGGGCACCCACCGGTTGGTGCGGATCAGTCCGTTCGACAACCAGGGTCGCAGGCAGACGTCGTTCGCGGAGGTCGAGGTGCTCCCTGTGGTGGAAACCACAGACCACATCGAGATCCCGGAAACTGAACTGCGCGTTGACGTTTACCGTTCATCGGGCCCTGGTGGACAGTCGGTGAACACCACGGACTCCGCTGTGCGTCTGACACACATTCCCACCGGTATCGTGGTGACCTGTCAGAACGAGAAGAGTCAGTTGCAGAACAAGGTAGCCGCCATGCGCGTGCTGCAGGCCAAGCTGCTCGAGCGCAAACGCAAGGAAGAACGCGCCGAGATGGACGCCCTCAAGGGAGACGGCGGATCCAGCTGGGGCAACCAGATGCGGTCATATGTGCTGCATCCCTACCAGATGGTCAAAGACCTACGGACCGAGTTCGAGGTGAACAACCCCACCGCGGTTCTCGACGGCGACATCGACGGGTTCATCGAATCCGGTATTCGCTGGCGGATGGCACAGAACGCCTGACCGCACCACCCGCCTGAACCGGTGTCCACCGGCCGCGTGCTTCGAGTAGGCGCCGGACGGTATTGGCTCGATCCCAACACACGACCCGGAGGAGCAACCCGATTTGATGCAAGACCTCGTCGCGCTCGTGACCGCAGCGCCGGAAACCCCGGCCGGCACCAGCCGCTTCGTCCGATGGCTGTCCCTACAGGGACTCTCCATCGTTCTCTGGGTGCTCGGCGCCCTGCTCGCGACCCGATTTATCCAGTGGGTGGTCGGACGGATCACCGCGCGTATCGACTCGCAGTTCACCGAATCCGATGCCCTCGTGCGCTCGGAGGCGATCAAGCATCGCCACTCGGTGGCGCAGATCCTCGCCTGGGCGGCGATCGCGATCGTGTACATCATCGCCGGCTTCAACATCGTGCGGCAGTTCAACGTCCCCATCACCGGATTCGTCGCGCCCGCGACAGTGCTCGGTGCGGCCCTCGGTTTCGGTGCGCAGCGCATCGTGCAGGACCTGCTGTCCGGATTCTTCATCATCACCGAGAAGCAATACGGATTCGGAGACGTGGTCAGCCTGGCCATCGTCGGCGCGACCGAACCCGCCGAGGGGACGGTGGAGGACGTCACACTGCGCATCACCAAACTGCGATCCGCCGATGGCGAGATGATCACGATCCCCAACGGCCAGATCGTCAAGGCCATCAACCTGTCGAAGGACTGGGCGCGGTCGGTGGTGGACATCCCGTTGCCGATCGGTGCCGACATGAGCAAGGTGAACGACCTCATCGCCCAGATCGGGCACCAGGCATTCACCGACTCGCGCACCCGCAATCTGCTGCTCGACGAGCCGACCGCGATGGGCGTGATCGATATCGAGGTGGACACCATGACGGTCCGCATCGTCGCCCGCACCCTGCCAGGCAAACAGTTCGAGGTGAGCCGCGACCTCCGCTCGCGCATCGTCCGGGCATTCGGTCGCGCCGGTATCGCACTGGCCCCGGGCAGCGTCATCGAAACCGATTCCGTGTCACCCGTCGCAGCCGAGGAGGGAAGCCGATGACCGACAACCAACAGAACCCGGACAACGAGCCGTTGAACTCGGCGAACATCCCCGCCGGCGGTGCGCCCACGCCGGCCGCCACAGAGACCGAGGACCGCCCAGCGTGGTGGCACCGGATCCCGCGCACACTCTTCGGCGGCAGGGTTCGTACCACCACAGCAGCGTTGGTGTTGCTGTTCATCGGCGCCATGCTCCTGTACGGCCAGCGGTCGGAGTACTACAGCAATCTCGACGACGAGAAGGCGCAGGCGACGACCAGCCGGCAGCAACAGGTCCCCACCACCACACCGCCGCCTCCGGAGACCACCGAGGAGACGACAACAACCGCTACGACGACCACACCCGAGACCACCGAGTCGTCCGTGGAGGTCGAGCCACCCTCGAGCTCGTCGACCATCGAGACCACGGTTCCCACGCAGACCGAGCAGCCCCGGGGCGGGCTGATCCCGGGACTGGAGATCCCCACCCCCAGCATCGCGAGGTGATCTCGGTCCCCGGGCCCGGGCAAGTCTGAGCCGGATGGCCAGGATCCGTGGTTACACTGGCAGACCGTGATCAGCGTCAAGAATGTGACGATGCAATACAAGGCATCGACCAGGCCCGCCTTGCGAGATCTTTCTCTCGAGGTGGACAAGGGCGATTTCGCGTTTCTCATCGGCCCCTCCGGATCAGGTAAATCCACCTTCTTCCGGCTCCTGTTGAAGGAAGACAAACCCACCTCGGGTGATGTTTATGTGGGCGATTTCCACGTGAACAAATTGCCGGGCAGACGCGTGCCGAAGCTTCGCCAGTCCATCGGATGTGTTTTCCAGGACTTCCGTTTGCTGCAGCAGAAGTCGGTGGCCGAGAACGTCGCGTTTGCCCTCGAGGTGATCGGGAAGCCGAAGAGCACGGTGTCGAAGGTGGTTCCGGAAGTTCTCGAGTACGTCGGGCTGTCCGGCAAAGCGGACCGTATGCCTTACGAGCTGTCGGGCGGTGAGATGCAGCGCGTTGCCATCGCCCGCGCCATCGCGAACCGGCCGCTGCTGCTGCTCGCCGACGAGCCCACCGGCAACCTGGATCCCGACACCAGCCGGGAGATCGTCGAGGTGCTCGATCGGGTGAACCGACGCGGGACCACGGTGGTGATGGCAACACACGACCGCCAGATCGTCGATGCGATGCGGCGCCGTGTGCTCGAGTTCAGCAACGGCCGTCTCACCCGTGACGACGCCCATGGCGTCTACGGGCTCGGCGGCTGAGCCGACTGCGACCCTTCGATCTTCACCTACTTCTGTAGTCCCGACCGGGAGGACACCCGAACTCACATGCGCGCGAGTTTCATATTGAGCGAGGTCCTGAACGGACTGCGCCGCAACGTCACGATGACCATGGCGATGACCATCACCACCGCAATCACGCTGGGCATGTTCGGCGCCGGGTTGCTGGTGGTGCAGATGGCCGACAAGACCCAGGACATCTTCCTCGACCGGGTGGAGATGCAGATCTTCATCTCCGATCCGGTGACCGACGCCGACCCCGACTGCAAGGCCGCGCCGTGTGCGCCGCTGCGTGAGCAGATCGAAGCTGCCCGTGGCGTGGAGTCGGTGCAGTACATCGACCGCGCCGAGGCGTTCAAAGACGCCAAGACCAAGACGTTCGCGAACAACCCGGACATCGCCGCGCTGGTGCGGGAGAACACTCTTCCCGCATCGTTCAAGGTCAGGATGGCGGACCCGAATCAGTTCGGTGCGGTCCTCGATCAGTTCAAGGACGCCGACGGAGTGGACGGCGTCCTCGATCAACGCGAGCTGGTCAAACGGATCTTCAGTGTCCTCGACGGGGCACGTAATGCCGCCTTCGCCATCGCGTTGGTGCAGGCGATCGCCGCGATCTTGTTGATCGCCAACACTGTCCAGGTGGCTGCCTACACCCGACGCACGGAAGTGGGCATCATGCGCCTGGTGGGTGCGACCCGCTGGTACACCCAGTTGCCGTTCCTCCTGGAGGCGGTGGTCGCGACCGTGGTGGGTTCACTGCTGGCCATCGCGGGACTATTCGGAGCCAAGGCGTTGTTCTTCGACCGGGCACTGCAAGACCTCTACGGGGTGAACATCCTGGCCAAGATCCAGACGGCCGACGTGTTGTTCGTGGCCCCGTGGCTGATCATCATCGGTGTGGTGCTCTCGAGCGTGACGGCATACGGCACGCTGCGGTACTACGTCCGCGAGTGACACCGCCGATCTCGGCCGGTAGACAAATCACGCGACGTCCAGACGCAGCGTGTGTAGTGTTGCGTGGCTCGGTGAAATGAACAGCTCGGCGCACCACAAGCGCATGAAGACGGGACGAAGGTAGGTGAATCGATGAAGGAAAAAGGTCGCAAGGCGATTGCGACGAACCGTAAGGCGCGGCACAACTACGCCATTCTCGACACCTACGAGGCGGGCGTCGCGTTGCTGGGCACCGAGGTGAAGAGCCTGCGCGATGGCAAGGCGTCACTGGTCGATGCCTTCGCCACCGTCGACAACGGCGAGGTGTGGTTGCGGGGCCTACACATCCCGGAGTACGGCAACGGTTCGTGGACAAACCATGCTCCCCGCCGCAATCGCAAACTGCTTCTGCACCGCCGCGAGATCGATGGCCTGATCGGGAAAATCCGTGACGGCAACCTGACCCTGGTGCCGCTGTCGATGTATTTCAGCGATGGCAAGGTCAAAGTGGAATTGGCGCTGGCGCGCGGTAAACAGGCTCACGATAAACGGCACGATCTGGCCCGCCGTGACGCCGAACGCGAGGTCACTCGTGAATTGGGCCGGCGCGTCAAGGGAATGCGTTAAAAACACCCACCGCATATTCGGCGTCGCCGCCTGAATTGATCTTGGCCAATTCATCTATTTGTCCACCGTGCTTTTTTCTGCGATTTGTTCGTGAGTCCGCGCGCACCGGTTCCGTTCGAATCGCCGATCGGGCACTGTGCCGGACTTTTGAGTTGAGAGCCATGGCTCTTCGCCCGGCGGGTGATCGGGCGCCGGCCGAGAGTCGCTCGGCCGCAAGCGGACACGAACTACCTCATCGCACGGTCCGCCGTGTCCCCGGACCGCATTGAGCGATGAAGATCACATTCACGTGCCTCGGTGGCCCAAACCTCAAGTGCTGAGCCGACGTGGACCATTTCGTTCACCTGTCGCGCCCAGCAATTTGTGTGCGCGTGCCTTTCTCGCCGCGCGCCGTTCAATCGGATGACAGATGATCGCCATGTGTCATTTCTGGAAAGCCCTCGTTGATGCGGGTGGCCAATCGGCCGTTTTCGGGCACATCGTAAAGAACATGTCGCCCTTTGTGGTGCGTGTCAAAACAGGAGCAACCGAGCATGAATCGAACGCGAGGCCACACCGGTGGCCTCACCTCTTCACCGGCCAGACGCCGTTTACGGGGTTCTGTGCTGGGCGCTGCCGCTGTAGCGGCAGCGGCGATCTCGCTGACCGCCACACCGCAGGTCGCATCGGCCCGGCCGATAAGTGACTGCCCGGACCTGCAC
The DNA here is from genome assembly GCF_000506245.1 of Williamsia sp. D3. Taxonomy (NCBI): domain Bacteria; kingdom Bacillati; phylum Actinomycetota; class Actinomycetes; order Mycobacteriales; family Nocardiaceae; genus Williamsia; species Williamsia sp. D3. The sequence goes on from NZ_AYTE01000048.1 coordinate 12,304, forward strand.
GTGGTGGTGGTACCGGGCACGCTCGACTCGAGCGTCAACCGGGACCCGCACCAGCAGGCCGGAGTTCTGGCCCCCACGATCGAAGAAGCCGGGCGTGGGGTGCCACCAGGGAAAATGCAAACCACCTACGTTCCGTACCCGGCAGACTTCGGCTACACCGCCGACGGGACCACCTACGCCGATTCCTCCGCGCGAGGAGTCGAGGCCACCAACGCCCAGATCCGCCAGATCGGGGCACAGTGCGGACCGGGCACCGACATCGCGATCGTCGGTTACAGCCAGGGCGCCGATATCGCACACAAGGTCGCCGCGGACATCGGCGAGAACCGGGGGCCTGTGGCGCCCGACCGGGTACGCGGCGTGTACCTGATCTCCGATCCCAACCGCGCCGCCGGTACGGGTCTCGTACCCGGGGCGCCGGGTCTTCGGGCACCCCTGAACGGGGCTCGCACGTTGTCCGGTACCACTGAGGTCGCGGTCGGCGGTGGCATCGGGTCGGTTGGATCGGCCGGATTCGGTGCGCTCACCGGTCGGGTCGTATCTCTCTGTGAGACAGGCGACTTCGCGTGCTCGATTCCCGAGGATGCACAGGTGGTCCGGACTGGCGCGAACATCGCCGAACAGATGCACATCGACACCACCGACCCGTCAGGCATTGCGTCTGATCTCGGGAACGCACTAGTCCGTACGGCACTGCGGACCGGTGCGTACGTACTCGCCACGCCGGACTGGCTGTCGGGTTCGGAATCGCTCGGCCAGGCGGTGGAGAAGAACAGTTCGCCATCAGTGGCCGTGCCCACCCCGGACGATCTGTCTGTCTCCGGAGTGCTCGGCTTCGTGGTGGATCTTCCCGTCTCCTGGGAGGCGAGACTCCAGTACGAGAGGGAGGCCGGCCTCCGCGACAATCTCGGGCTCGTGACGATGGCAACCGAACCCAGCTACTGGTACCCGGGGCCGAGCCACGTCAGCTATTTCGACCAGCCTGCCGATTCGTCGGGGCGTACGGGCTCGGAATACGTGAGCACGTGGTTGCGGGAGTCGGCGGTGAACGACTCGCCGGCTGGCGACACTCCGGTGGCGTCCTTCGATTCGACGGTCGAGCAAGGGTCGGTTTCGTTGGCCGATCAGGCACCGGACGCAGTCGAGATCGCAACCGCCGTCGTCGAGAGTGTGGGCGTGGTGGCACCGCAGCTTCCCGAGGTGGTCGACGTGGTGCTGGACTCGGCAGAGAAGGTGATCACCTCGCGCGACCCGCTCGCCGAGGCACTGGCAGTGATCGGTACAGCCGTGCAACCGGCCTGATCACAGCACCCGAGAGGGTGACGACACTGCGGCCGAATCGAAATGGGAATGATTCGGGCCGCAGTGCTTGTTACGATGTATGTCTGCCGTACTTCGGTGCGGTGGAACCTATCGAGGGGCTGAACGGTTTCGACTGCGTGCGTCAAGGTAGGGGAAGCGTGTCGGTGCAGGCTAGAGACCACCGTAAGCGTCATAGCAACCAATTAAGCGCCGATAAGAATCAGCGCGACTACGCCCTCGCTGCCTAAGCGACGGCTGGTCTGTCGGCCCGGGTGAGCTCTCGCCCCGGGTACCGGCATCATTCAGAGAGCTAACCGTTGCGGGCGGTCGCGGACCGCAATGGGACATCAAACAGCGACTGGGATCGTCATCTCGGCTTGTTCGCGTGACCGAGAGATCCGAGTAGAGGCTTAGCGAACTGCACACGGAGAAGCCCTGCTGAAACGGCGAAGGACCCGGGTTCGATTCCCGGCAGCTCCACCGTCAGATCACGGATACGGGGGGAGAACCAAACAATGGTTCTCTCCCCGTTTCTGTGTCCAGGGCACAACCAATGAGGAGAGTACGACGATGACTCAGGTTCCGAACATCACTCTCAACGACGGGAACACCATTCCGCAGCTGGGCTTCGGTGTCTTCCAGATCAAACCCGAGGACACCGCCGATGCGGTCAAGACGGCACTCGACATCGGTTACCGGCACATCGACACCGCAGAGATGTACGGCAACGAAAAAGAGGTGGGCGAAGGCATTCGCGCCTCAGGCATCCCGCGCGACGAGATCTTCGTGACGAGCAAACTGAACAACTCGTTCCACGAGCCGGATGCTGCGCGTAAGGCGTTCGACACCACCCTGTCCGATCTCGGGTTCGACTACATCGACCTGTTCCTCATCCACTGGCCGCTGCCCACCCAGTACGGCGGCGATTACGTCTCCACCTGGAACACGATGATCGAGTTCGCGAAGTCGGGCCGTTCGAAGTCCGTGGGTGTGTCGAACTTTCAGGTGGAGCACCTCGAGCGGCTCGCCAAGGAGACCGAACTGGTGCCGGCGGTCAATCAGATCGAGGTTCACCCGTATCTGTCCAACGACACCGTGCGCAAGTACGGCAGCGACCACGGCATCGCGACCGAGGCCTGGTCACCGATCGCGCAGGGCAAGGTTCTCGACGATCCGGTGATCACCGACCTGGCCGCCGAGGTCAGCAAGAGCCCGGCACAGGTTGTGTTGCGCTGGCACATTCAGCGCGGCGACATCATCTTCCCGAAGTCGGTGACCCCCAAGCGGGTGCAAGAGAACTTCGCGCTGTTCGACTTCGAACTCGACAGCGACGCAGTTGCCAAGATCGACGCGCTCGACAAGGGCGAGGACGGTCGGGTCGGCCCGAATCCCGACACGTTCGACTACGTCGGCTGACCACTCAGGCTGACCCCTCAGGTCGACCGCTCAGACCGAAATTCGCGCCGCTCACTTCGAAACGCTCCGGTTGCAACCGGGGCGTTTCGTCGTAGGTGGCGCGAACTTCGACTACAGGAAACTGCGGACGAAGGTCAGAGCAGTCGATTGCCACGTCCAGACGTGGTCGAGCATGGCGTGACCGCCGCCCTCGATCGGCACGAACTCGGCGTCGACCCCACGTTCGCGGAGTTGGGTGATGCCCTTTTCCGTCCGGGCCGAATACGTTCGCTGATCGGCAGTCCCGTGCAGCGCCAAGACCCGTGCCTCGCCGTGGATGTACTCCCAATCCGCGTGCTGCCACCATGGCGCCAAGGCGAGAACGCCGGCCACCCGTTTGTCGGCGGCGAGGTGCGCGGCGACCCTGCCGCCCATCGAATGCCCGACCAGGATCACCGGGGAATCCGGGTGCGCGTCGATGAGGTGGTCCAAGGCGGCTTGGGCCGGAGCGAGGGGACTGTTCTGCTCGCCGTTCCACCCGTGGACGTCGTAGACGGCCTGGTGAACCACCACTCGTGGAAGCGCACGCAGCGACAGCGTGAACGGGTACATCCGCATCGGCGCGGGTTGGCGTCGGCTGAACGGCGTCGTGGAGTTGTCCGTGCCACCGGGCAACACCAAGACCGACGCCGCCGCCGGCAAACCGGGTATCAGCATGTGCTGGGTGCCGGCGCCCCTGCCAGGCGGTCGTTGAGGTAGCTCAATGCGATCGGGACACCGGACGCGATGGTGGAGCCGTGGTCACCGGGGACGATCACCGTCTGTACCCGCGTTCCCTGGCGGCACCAGTGTGCAGCGGTGGCCAGCACCCGGGACGTGGGAGTGAGCTGATCATCGGCACCCTGGTAGAGCAGCACCGGCATCCGCGGCGCGCCTGGGAACATCTGGACGCTGTTGCGGTTGAGGGCATCGACACCGGCCTGGGTGTTGGCCAGGCTGCCTGAGTTGACCACGTCGGCGATCTTCATGTTGGCGCCGGCATCGACGATCTGGTCGGTGCACGCGTTGCGGATCTGGTTGGCCAGCGCGACCCCCCGACCATTCAGTTGCTCAGACAACGACACCTCGTTCGGGTACTCGCGCTCGAGGCCGAGGGAGGCTGCGAAGCCCAGGCCGAACAACGGGTTCGGGGCCACACCCAGTGTGCGGGCGATTGCCTCGAGATTGACCGGGGTGCCACCCGCTGACAGACCGACAAGATCGAGGTCCGGGGCGTACGTGGGTGCCAACACGCCTGCGTAGGCCGTGGCCATGGCGCCACCCGAATACCCGGCCAGGACCGTGCTAGAATCGCCGACCCGGAATCCGGGGCTCGACTGGACGGCCCTGATGGAGTCCAGCGTGATGGTGCCGCCGAGTCGGGCCGCCCCATATGCGCTGGTCGGTCCGAGGTGGTCGGGAATGTTCACCGCGACTCCACGCGCCAGCGCCAGACCGATGAGCTGCTGCTCCTGCAAACCGCCACGGAAGATCTGATGCGACGGCGCGCACTGCGGCCCGAGCGAGTTGGTGAACGGCTGATACGACAGCAGGTCGTGGCGGGCCCCGCCGTCGGGAACGATGACCGTCGTGACAGCGGCGATCGGCTCGCCCTGCGAATTGGTGCTGCGGAACAACACCTTCTGGGCACTGGATCCGGGGAACGGACTCGGCAGCGATTGCACTCGGAGCACGTCACCGTTGGCTACACCTTCGATGCCCGCAGGCTCTGCATAAAACGGATCCGAATCGGTGGCCGGCATGAACGGGGCAGCGCTTGCGGGCGCAGCAGTGAACCCGATGGCAGCGGCGGTTGCGAAGACGGCGGCCGCGACCTTCACTCCCAGCCCACGCCGAAACAACGTGTGAACGCGCATTGATGTGCCTCCGTCACCCCGACCGAGGTCGTCCGCCCAGACGTTTGGAGCGGTGTTCGGGAGGAGTGTAACCCGCGCCAACCCCATGGCGACCGCGATCGGTGGCAGAATTCGGATGGTCCAGTCAAAGACGCCGAGGATTGTGACCGCCGCCCGCCGGCCGGTCGCAGACAACCGGAAGGATTTTCAATGGCTCACCCGCGTGCGGGGACCCTGGCACTACCGGAAGATCTGATTGATGTGTCGGCGGTGATCGACGCCTACTACTCGGAAAAGCCTGACCCGGAAAACCCGGCCCAGCAAGTCGTTTTCGGCACGTCGGGCCATCGCGGCTCCAGTCTCGACGGTGCGTTCAACGAGGACCACATCATTGCGACCACCCAGGCGATCGTCGAGTACCGCACCGTCGCCGGCATCACCGGACCGCTCTTCATCGCACGCGACACCCACGCGTTGTCGCTGCCCGCATGGCAGACGGCCATCGAAGTCTTGGTGGCCAACGATGTCCGTGTCCTGGTGGACAACAAAGACCGATTCACTCCGACACCGGCGTTGAGTCATGCGATTCTCACGCACAACCGCGGCGGGGGACCGAGTGCCGATGGGATCGTCGTGACGCCGTCCCACAACCCTCCACGCGACGGCGGCTTCAAGTACAACCCGCCCAACGGTGGGCCTGCCGACACCGATATCACCTCGCAGGTCGCCGCTCGCGCCAACGAGTTGTTGCAGAGCGGTCTGGGCAGCGTCAGACGAATCCCGTTCGAGCGGGCCAAGGAGTCCGAGTTCTACGGGACCTATGACTTCGGCGCCAATTATGTGGACGACCTCAATTCTGTGGTCGACATGGACATCATCAGGAACTCCGGTGTGCGTATCGGTGCCGATCCGATGGGCGGCGCGTCAGTTGGGTACTGGGCCGAGCTGGGTGCCCGTTACACGCTGGAACGACTGACTGTCGTCAATCCCATTGTGGATCCCACGTTTTCGTTCATGACCCTCGACACCGACGGCAAGATCCGGATGGATTGCAGTTCCGCGAACGCGATGGCATCGCTGATCGACGCGCGGGATTCCTTCCAGATCGCCACCGGCAACGATGCCGACTCCGACCGGCACGGCATCGTCACTCCCGACGGCGGCCTGATGAATCCGAACCACTTCCTGGCGGTTGCCATCGACTACCTGTTCACCCACCGGCCCGACTGGCCGAAGGATGCGGCAGTGGGGAAGACCCTCGTGTCCTCGTCGATGATCGATCGGGTGGTCGCGGGGATCGGCAGGCAGCTCGTAGAGGTCCCGGTGGGTTTCAAGTGGTTTGTGCCCGGGCTGCTCGACGGTTCGGTCGGGTTCGGTGGCGAGGAAAGCGCGGGCGCGTCATTCCTTCGCAAGAACGGGCAGGTGTGGACCACCGACAAGGACGGCATCATCATGGCGCTGTTGGCCTCGGAAATCCTTGCCGTCACCGGCATCTCACCGTCCGAACGGTATGCGCAGCTGGCTGAGCAATACGGCGGGTCGCCCGCGTACGCGCGTCGCGACGCCCCGGCCACCCGCGAGCAGAAAGCGGTGCTCGGCAAGCTGTCGGCCGAGCAGGTCAAGGCGACCGAGCTGGCCGGCGAGGAGATCACCGCAGTGCTCACCGAAGCGCCGGGTAACGGCGCAAAGATCGGTGGACTGAAGGTGACCACCAAGAACGCGTGGTTTGCGGCCCGACCTTCGGGTACCGAAGACGTGTACAAGATCTATGCCGAATCCTTCAACGGCACAGACCATCTGGCTCAGGTTCAGAACGAGGCCCAGGAACTGGTGGACGGTGTGCTCGGATCGAGCTGAGAGATTAGACGCCGCACGGCCTTGTGCGCCCCGCTCCGGTTCGAACCGAAGCGCGACACGCAAGGCCGTGCGTGAACGGGGTCAGCCGCCCGCCGGCACCCCGATCGCGAATCCGACGAGATAGGTGGCGCCGGCTGCGATGACACCGAAAAGGAGTTGTCGCAGCGCGCCTTTCCAGATCGGTCGGCCGGTGATCCGGGCAGCCAGCCCACCGACCAGGATCAGGCCGGCGGCACCCACGAGCAATCCTGCGGTGAGCGATTCGAACCCGAGCAGATAGGGGATGAGCGGGAGCACCGCGCCGATCGAGAACATCACGAACGACGAGACCGCTGCGACCTTCGGTGACGGCTTCTCATCGGGATCGACGCCGAGTTCCTGCGTCAGGTGCAGGCTCACGGCCTTGTCGGTGTCCTGGTGGATCTCGGCGGCCGCCGCCGTCGCGGTCTGCTCCGACATCCCCATGTCGATGAACGCTTCGACCAGTTCGTGCAGTTCTTCCTGAGGGTGCTTACGCATCTCACGACGCTCGACAGCTACCTCCGCGTCCACCTGCTCGTTCTGGGTGGAGACCGAGGCGAACTCACCCAAGGCCATGGAGAAGGCTCCGGCCACAAGCCCGGCGACTCCGCTGAGGACGATGGTGTGGCCGCTGGCGCCTGACGCGCCGACACCGGCGACGAGGCTGATGTTGGTGACCAGGCCGTCCATCGCGCCGAATGTCGCGGCACGGAGTCGACCGCCTGCCACGTTGGCGTGGGTGTGCCCGACCTCTTCCACACCCACGTCAGCAGGATGCGGTGTCTGGTCCGGGGAACCTGGAATGGTCACCACGAGATGGTATCGGCCGACACCTGTCGGCCTCTGCTTCGCACGTGTCTGAAGCTTGCTGATTTGCTAAGCGACCTCTCAGGCGGTGGTCGTTAGGCTGGTGCGCGTGTGGAGATACGTCGTGAGCGTGCCGGTCCGTATCGGCTTGGCGGCGGTATGGCTGATCGCCGGTGGCATCAAGGCGGTTGATCCCGACCAGTCCGAGATCGCGGTGAAGGCGTATCACCTGTTTCCGGATTCGACCGCGTACGCGGTGTCGCTGGTGCTACCCATGGCTGAGATCGCGTTGGGACTGCTGCTGTTGATCGGGTTGGCCGTACGTCCGGCGGCCATCGCCTCGGCGGTGTTGCTGGTGCTGCTGATCGCGGCCATCGTGTCGGTGTGGGCACGGGGCTACACGATCGACTGCGGTTGTTTCGGAGGCGGTGGGGAAGCCGATGTGTCGTGGCGGAACTATCTCACCGAGATCCTTCGGGATGTCGGGTTCCTGGCACTCGCAGCGTGGTTGATTGTTTTCCCGCGAAGCCACCTGGCGCTCGGCCCGGGCTCGCGACCACGGGTGGCCCGCGACGACCACGACGATGACAACGATGACCCCGCGACGGCCGCGGGTGTAGATGATGAGATGGCAACCGAGGAAAAGCATTGAGCAGCAACAACAAACGGCCCGCTCCCAAGACGGCGAAGTCGAAGTACCAGCCCCAGGCGCAATCGAGCACCACCACGTATGTGCTCGCCGGCCTCGCGGTGTTGGTGATCGCGGCGGTGGTCATCGGCGGCATCATCTGGAACAGCCAGCGCAACAAGGGCGGCGCCGACAGCGCCGTGTTGTCCAACTCTGCGACCTTCGTGGTGGGCAGCCCGACGGCTCCGCACACCATCGACATGTTCGAGGACTTCCAATGCCCGGCGTGCGCCAGCGTGGAGAAGCAATCCGGTCAGACGATCACCGACGCCGTCAACAGTGGCCAGCTGCAGGTGCGGTTCCACATGCTTACCTTCCTCAACGAGCAGTCGGGGTCGGGTGACTACAGCTCTCGGGCAGCGGGCGCGATGAAGTGCGTGGCCGACGCCGAGAACCAGGACGTGAAACTCGCGTTTCACTCCAAGCTCTTCGCGGTGCAGCCGAAGGAAGGCGGCGACGACCACGACAATGAGACGCTGGCCGGGTTCGCCAAGGAAGTCGGCGCATCGGATGCCACCCAGCAGTGCATCGCCGACGGCACTCAGGTCCAGGCTGCCGAGTCCATCGCCGACGAGTCGCAGACGCAGCTTGCCAAGGCGCTCGACGGTCAGGTCGGAACTCCCAGCGTGTTGCAGGACGGCAAGAAGGTCACCATCACCAACGGAACCGGCTGGGTCGATCAGATCCTCGGTGGCGCAAACAACTGACAACATCGCACCCCGGTGAACCCGGGAACGAACCCGGCCGAAGTCGCCGCTACAGCGGATTTGGCCGGGTTCGCGCCGATGGTGTAATTTCGATCGAGCACGCAGCACCAGGGCAAACAACCTGGCGTGGGTGCAAAAATCGAATACGGGGCTATGGCGCAGCTGGTAGCGCACCACACTGGCAGTGTGGGGGTCAGGGGTTCGAGTCCCCTTAGCTCCACCGTTGAAGCAAGATGATCCACCTGTCCACGACATACGTCGTCGGCAGGTGGATTGTTCGTTTGTGGGCCGTGCGAAGCCCACCGGTAACAACTTTGCGATCATGAACGAGGAATCAAAGAAGACGTTCGTACGTGAAAGGACCCCGCTGCTGTGAATCTGCCGAAGAGATCTGGGCAACCGGGTCGGGTGTTCCTCATCGCGGCGGCGATACTGCTCGTCGTGGCTGCGGCGTTCGCGTTCTGGCCGGTGGACAACTCGCACGGCACAGGCTGCGGGAGCTGGGCACTCAAAGACGACTCGTCGGCGGTGGCGAAGGACGCTGAGTTCAACTTGGGCGACACCACCAAGGACTTGACCCGGGCGCTGGCCGATCGGTATCTCGGCGACAACTCCGCCAACAGTCTCGGGCTCAGCGACAACACCAGCCAAGTGCAGGCATGCGAGTCCGCGCGCGGAGACCAGACCAGCGAGGTCGTGATCTTCGGATTGGCCGGAGCGGCTGCACTCGTGGTCGGCTTGATACGCCGGTATCAGCCGACGCGGGCCACCTGACCGGCCACCGAGCATTCGGTCGGCCACAAACGCCTTGACCCCGGCGATAGTGTCCGACATATGGACAGCAATGCGGGAAAGCCCCGACGTATCGACTCGTTCAAACTCTTGTCGTTCGCTTCGCACATCGACGACAACACGATCGAGCAGGCGAAAGAGACCGCGTCGATGCCGTTTGTCCACCCGCACGTCGCCTCATGCCAGATACTCACTCCGGCAAGGGTTCTGCTGTGGGAACTGTCATCCCCACCATCGACGCGGTGATCCCCGCAGCGGTCGGCGTGGACATCGGCTGCGGAATGATCGCACTGAGGACCCGGTACAGCGAGGACGACCTCGCAGGCCGCGATCTGTCGACACTGCGCGCATCGATTGAATCGGCCATCCCACTGTCGCCGGGCAACTACAACCACTCGCTCGACCGGTTCCCGTTCACCGCGCAACGGGTGGCGTTGCTGGCCGCGGATGCGGAGGGCAACCGGGTTGACCTGTCTCACTCACCCAAGTGGCGTGAGCAACTCGGCTCGCTCGGAGGCGGCAACCACTTCATCGAGTTGTGCATCGACAACGCCGGCGGCGTCTGGTTGTTTCTCCACTCTGGTTCGCGTGGCGTCGGCAACAAGATCGCGCAAAAGCACATCAAGATCGCTCAGAAGTTGTGCAAGCAGTGGCATATCGGGTTACCCAACGCCGATCTCGCCTACTTGCCGGCGCAGTCGCCGCAATTCGACGCGTACCTGACCGAACTCTCGTGGGCCCAGCGGTTCGCGTTCGAGAACCGCGCGGAGATGATGGACCGGTTCAGGCAGGTGTTCGCGGACTGGATCGGCCACGACGGCGATCCTGCCGACATCGAGACGGACTCGGTGAACTGCCACCACAACTACACCGTGCAGGAACGCCACGCGGGTAAGGACGTGTGGCTCACCCGCAAGGGCGCCATCGATGCACACGAGGGTGTGCGTGGTGTGATCCCCGGTTCTATGGGCGCCCGCTCATATGTCGTGCGCGGCAAGGGAAATTCGGCGGGCTTGTGCTCGGCTCCGCACGGGGCCGGTCGCCGGTTCTCCCGCACCGAAGCCAAGCGCCGGTTCACCGAGGCAGATCTGGACAAGGCGATGGTCGGCATCGAATACCGGCACGGACCCGACTGGATCGACGAGATCCCGGCGGCCTACAAAGACATCGACGTTGTCATGCGTGACGCTCAGGACCTCGTGGACGTCGAGTTCGAACTGCGTCAGGTTCTCAACGTCAAGGGAACCTGAGTCCGCGGGGGGTGGTTCATTGCTTCGGATCCCGTTCCGCGGCGGCAGCGTCATCGCGTTCGCCTTCGAGTAGACGCATCACCCTCGCGGCGCTCACACCGTGCACCACCACCGACAGTACGATCGTGAAAGACAGTGTGGCCCAGAGCATGTTCGCCTGTGGCAGGTCGGTTTCGGCGACCGCGTAGGCGAGGTAGTAGATCGAGCCGATGCCCCGGACCCCGAAGAACGCGGTGGCCCTGCGTTCTTTGGGGCCGAGGTCGGCGCAACCCTGCAGCGACAGCCACCCGACCACGGGTCGGATGACAAACACCAGGGCCACACCCACCAAGACGCCGCCCCAGGTCAATTCGGCCAGCAGCCCGGAGGTGAGGGCAGCGCCCACGAGAAGCAGCACAACCAAAGTCAGGACGTGCTCGAGTTGTTCGATGAGACTGTGCATCTCCTCGTGGTAACCGCTGGACCGTTCGACGTTGCGGATGGCCAGTGCGCAGGCGAACACCGCCAGGAAGCCGTAACCGCCGACGAGTTCGGTGATGCCGTACACCGCGAAGGTTGCGGCCAGTGCGACGATCGGCTCACCGCGATCGGCCAGCCGCGCGTGTTTGATCGGGAAACGAAAGAATCCACGGCCGAGCAGGTCACCGGCGAACCAGCCGACCAGACCACCGATCACGATCTTGCCGACCAGCTCCCACGCCAGCCACGGCACGATCCAATTCTCGATCGGCCCCTTGGTCGCCAGGAATATCGCCAGGTATACGAACGGAAATGCGAGTGCGTCGTTCAGGCCTGCCTCGGATGTCAGCGCGAACCGGACCTCATCGTCTTCCTGGTGGGAACCCTCGCCCGAGGTCGGTCCCTCGACCTGGACGTCTGAGGCCAGCACTGGGTCGGTGGGCGCCAGGGCCGCGCCGAGCAGGACCGCAGCGGCGGGGGTGAGGGCGGCGGCCCACCAACCGAGTACCGCGACGCCCGCAATGCACAGCGGCATCGCGATGAGCAACAGGCGCCAGGTCGAACTCCAGGTGCGCCAGTTGAGTGGCCGGTCGATGGCCAGTCCCACACCCATCAACGCCACGATGACGCAGGCCTCGGTGAGGTACTCGGTCACGGCCGGATGGGAGAGAGGGGAGACCGGGTCGGTTCCGGTGTCCCCGACGATGAGTCCGGTGATCGCTCCGATCGCAAGGACGATCATCGGGGCCGACAAGGCGCGGTCTCGGAAAAGTCGGGGAACGGTCGCAGCGAGTAGCAGTGCGACGCCGGCCGACACGTAGACGATTTCGACGTTCAGCGCGGGCGCTCCGGGGTGTGTGGTCTGACCATGACCACTCCGTACCCCGAAGGGCCGGCACCGAACCTCAGGCGACGGATCAGATGGGCGAGATCACGCCTCGGCGTGGATTTGCGACCTCAGCCGCAGGATCCCATCGCGAAGGCGGGTCTTGAGAGTCGGTACCAAGATGCCGAGACGCTTCGCGGTCTCTCTGTGCGTCAGGTTGGCGAAATACACCATGTCGATGCTCTGACGCTGGCGGCTCGACAGCTTGCTGAGGTGCCGCCGGATCTGAAGGTGTTCCTCGCGCAGCAGAAGGGGCTCATCGGCTCCGCCCTGCGGGATGTCGACCGAGAACATCGCGAGGACCGCGGTCTTCTTTCGTAGCCGTTCTTCTGCCCTCACCCGGTCGATAGCCCTACGGTGGCAGATCATCATGAGCCAGGACAGCGGCCTACCCATCTCCGGCTGGTACTGACCGGCCTTCTGCCATACCTCGATGTAGACCTCTTGGAGGGTTTCCTCGGCGTACCCGAGATCCCGAACGGTCTTGTAGATCACCCCGAACAGACGTGCTCGGGTGGCGTCGTGCAATCGCCGAAACGCCGCCTCGTCTCCGCTGGAGACACGCTGGAGAAGTTGACCGAGGTCGACCTCTGACTCCGTCTCGGGTGCGTCGGTCATATTTCCATATAGGAACATGTTCTCAGTCCGTTACAGTCGCAGCTGTCCATCGCCCGGCCCCGAGACGGGTTTGAATTGTGTGTGGAGTAGTCCAGCAAGGGCTTTCGCGTACCGCTGGTACTCGCGCAGCCCGGTGTGGCCGGTGCTACTCGTCAGTAGAAGTTGGTTCGACCGACCTGAACGTCGCTCTCAATCGTGTTTGGCGACGCAATTCGGATTGGTGCAATGCGGATCTGTCTTGGTCTTGTGGATGTCGCCCCCGAAAGTCCGGAACTCTTTCACCTCGACCTCCATCTGCTGGCCGCAGGCTGGACAATGGTGAATCACTGGTTTGCTATATGTCTTGGTTGCCATGCCCCACCGTAAGACTGTGATGTAGCTCACGTCTAGGCCCAATCGGCAGAGACTTTCCCCTCTGTCGCCTGTTTGTCGGCGAGGTGCACAGGGTATCCGGATCGGCGAGTGCAGATCGCGCCAAAAGCACACGTGCACAACACTTTGACCGGGAGGTTGCAATGGCAAACGAACTGAGTGGTCAGAAGATCGCATTCTTGGTCGCGCCGGAGGGTGTCGAGCAGGTGGAACTCACCGAGCCGTGGGAGGCGGTCAAGAAAGCGGGCGGTACGCCGTCTCTGGTCTCCCTTGAATCAGGGCAAATCCAGGCTTTCAACCATCTCGACAAAGCTGACCAATTCGCCGTCGACAAGGTGGTCGCGGAGGTCCCGTCGGCAGACTTTGACGCGTTGGTCCTGCCGGGCGGTGTCGCCAACCCCGACAATCTGCGAATGAACGACGAAGCCGTCAAGTTCATCTCCGGCTTCTTCACCGAGGGCAAACCGGTCGCCGCGATCTGTCATGCCCCGTGGACGCTCATCGAGGCCGGTGTGTTGTCCGACCGCACGCTGACATCGTGGCCCAGCCTGCGCACCGACATCACCAACGCCGGTGGGCAGTGGACCGATGAGGAAGTGGTTGTCGACAATGCCGGTTCGAACACGCTGATCACCAGCCGTAAGCCAGACGACCTACCCGCATTCTGCGAGGCGCTGATCCGGGAGTTCGCCGCCGACAACAGGTGACATCGGGCATCATCACCTGAAGTAGGGGGAACCGTGCGAACACCCACGAAGACCGCGGATTTGCTGACCCTCATGGGGAGCGCGAACAACACGGCGAACATCATCATGCAATTGGCGATGGCGCCTGTGGGCCACGGCGTCCGAGAAAGCCGGGTCGACTCCGGGAATGTCTTCATCCACCCCGTGAAGCGGGCACGGACAACCTTTTCGTTTCTCGCGGTCGCGTTGATGGGCGACGACGAGGACAAAGAGTTCGTGCGGGAGCAACTTCGGTCCGTTCACCACCAAGTGGTGTCCACGGCAGCCAGTCCCGTGAAATACAGCGCCAATGACCCACGCCTGCAACTCTGGGTTGCGGCATGCCTGTACCGCTGGTTCGTCGACCAATACGAGTTCTTGTACGGACCCATACCTCCTGGCCAGGCTGATGCCATTTACCGAGACGCCGCCACATTGGCGACAACTCTCAATGTGCGACCGCACATGTGGCCGGCCGACCGAGAACAGTTCGAGCGCTACTGGGAGGAGCAGCTCGGGTCGATCCACATCGACCCTGCGGTGCGCGAGCATCTGCTGGCCATCGCGGACCTCAGTTTCCTGCGAGGTCACGTGGGTCCGGTGGGCACCTTGCTTCACTTGACGCTGGGAAAGACCTACTTGTTCATGACCACAGGTAGCCTGCCCCAGCCGTTCCGTGACGAGATGGGCTTCCGGTGGTCGCCCGCGCAGCAGCGTGCCTTCGACGACATCCGGCGGATGGTGGCAGTGGTCGACCGAGTGGCGCCCGTGCTGAAGCTGATGATGCGGGCGCAAGTGTTGGATGTGCGGCTGCGGCGACGCGCCGGGATCCGGGTGTTCTGACGTGCCGGCAGCCAGGCATGCTGGGTGACATGAGCGCACACCCGATGTTTCCGCTGGGGATGACGCTGCTGCCCGGCGAACCGTTGAGCTTGCAGGTGTTCGAACCTCGCTACCGGACGATGATCGCCGACTGCACGTCCGCGGACGGCGACAACACGTTTGGCGTCGTCCTGATCGCGCGAGGCCACGAGGTGGGCGGCGGCGAAGAACGCGTGGACGTCGGCACACTTGCCTTCATCGAGGAATGCAGTCCACGTCCCGACGGCCGCTATCACCTGTCGTGCGTGGGTACCGAACGATTCCGGGTGAGGTCGTGGCTGCCCGACGACCCGTATCCGAAGGCCGACATCGAGCTGTGGCCGTCGCCGCAGACCGATGACCTGAACCTCGACCTCCAACCGGTGGTCCATCGACTCGACTCGTTGGCCGAAGCGCTGATGCGGATCCGGGGAATCGCGGTCGGCGATCGCCTCATCGAACCGCTCGACAACGACGAGACGGTGGAGACGAAGGTCTACGGCACCGCCGTGCGGCTGGGTCTCGGCCCGGCCGATCGTCTACGCATTCTGTCGGCGCCGACGACTGCAGAGCGTATCGATGCACTCTGCCAGGCCCTCGACGACCTGATCGCGGTCATCGAGTTCTCAGGACTGCCGAGTAACTGACCGCCTGAGTAGCGGTGGTCAGCTCGATCCGGAGCTTGCCGCGACCAGGATGACAAAGCCGATGATCCCGATCACCGAGATCGCGATTCCGATCCAGCCGAGGATCTGTCCGGCCTGGGCCATGCCCTTGCCGCTCTGCGTTCCCTGAGATTGGTCGATCTCTTTGATCGCCTTGTTGCCGAAGATCACCGCGGGAATGCTGACCAGGCCGCACACGAGCACAAATGCACCGATGCCCAGCACCAGCGAGATGACCGCACTGGTGTTGGTCTGGGCGACGGGGGTGTAGGGATACCCCGCGGGGTTGAACCCGGGCACCTGACCGTAACTCGGCTGGCCGTAGCCCTGTTGCCCATAGTTCGGCTGGCCGTAGCCCTGCTGGCCGTAGTTGGGCTGACCGTAGTCGGGCTGGCCGAATCCGGGCTGCTGGTAGCCGAACCCGGGGTCCGCGGGCGGCGGGTTGTCGCCGGCGCCCGGATCCTGTTTGCGCAGCGGATCGTTGGAGGGTGGCTCGTACGGCGGGGGATAGGTCATGGCCGTCACCTTTCAGGCTCGACTGGAGCGCTCGGGCTCAGCTGGAGTTGGTCAGGCAGCGGCCCGATTCGTGTGCCGAGTGTATCCGGCTAGCGCCCGGGTGTGGCGGTGGATTCCTCGCCGCCTTCGGTCAGTGCGGCCGGAGCCGGGTCGGCGCCGGACAGGGCGCGGTACTCACCGTCGCGCAGGGCAAACCCGTTGAGTGATCGGGTGTTCAGGCAGTACAGGCCGGAGTCGTCGTTCAGACATTGGAAGGTGCCGACGGAGATCGTGGAGCCCGTGGGCAACACCGAGCCCCGAACCCACACCCACGGTGTGTCGGCACAGGTCCCCTGGGTGGGGGTGTCGGTGAGGACAACGTAGTCGGCCTCCCAGTTGCAGTAGTCGCGGGTGGTCGTGGAGCCGCCGGCGGGGTTGGTGGGTTCGCACGCAAGGGTTGGCCGGTCCCGCTGCACGGTGGAGCAGTTGACCGCACCGTCTGCGGTTTCGAAATGAAACTGCGAGGTGTCCTCTATCGGACCCTCCTGTGTCTGCGCGGCCTGGTGATACATGCTGTTGTCGACGCGGGGCGCGGTGCTGATCGCGGTGGCCACGGTGAAGCCCTGTGATCGCCCGGCCGTGGTGCTCCGTGTGGTCGTGGTGGTGGAGGTCGCCGATTGCTCGGTGGACAATTCGTCGGTGGGCGGCAGTTCCGTGCGGGTGGGGCCGTCCTCCGGAAAGCAGCCGCCGAGCACCACCGCGGCCGCGACGGCTGCGATGGCCACGGCAATCGATCTGTTCCACATGTCCGTACCCTTACCCGTGTGTCGACACCCAAGATCGTGCTTTTCTACGTCTTCACGCCGCTGGCCGATCCAGAGGCAATCCGCCTATGGCAGCAAACTTTATGCGAGTCGGCGGGCGTGACGGGCCGGATCATCATCTCCGAGCACGGCATCAACAGCACCGTCGGCGGCGACATCACCGCGGTGAAGCGCTACGTCCGCGGCACCCGGGCATATCCGGCGTTCAAAAGTGCAGACATCAAGTGGTCCGACGGCGCCGGCGACGATTTTCCTCGCCTCAGCGTCAAGGTGCGTCCGGAGATCGTCACATTCGGGGCGCCGGACGAAGTGCAGGTCGATGACAGCGGCGTCGTCGGCGGGGGTGCGCACCTCACGCCCGAGGCTCTCCATCAGCTGGTTGCGGACCGCGGAGACGACGTCGTGTTCTTTGATGGCCGAAACGCGATCGAGGCGCAGATCGGTCGGTTCCGCGACGCGGTGGTGCCACCGACGCAGACCACCCGCGACTTCCTGGAAGTCATCGAGCGCGGTGACTACGACCACCTCAAGGACAAACCCGTGGTGACCTACTGCACCGGCGGTGTGCGGTGCGAGGTGCTGTCGGTGCTGATGCGCAACCGCGGGTTCGGTGAGGTCTATCAGCTGGATGGCGGAATCGTCCGGTACGGCGAACAATTCGGCGACGACGGCTTGTGGGAGGGCTCGCTCTACGTCTTCGACAAACGGATGAGCGTCGACTTCTCCGACCACGCGAAGGTCATCGGACATTGCGCGCAGTGTGGCGCAGCCACCAAGAACGTCGCCAACTATCCCGACGCCGACGGCAGAGACCTCGTTGTCGTCTGCCCCGACTGCCTCGCCGGACCGGAGCGATGACGACCGTTCCTGTTCTGATAGTCGCGGGGTTCCTGGGTGCCGGCAAGACAACTCTGCTCAACCACCTTCTCCGCAATCGGGCCGGTCTGCGAATCGGGGTGGTGGTCAACGACTTCGGAGCGGTGAACATCGACGCGATGCTGGTGGCGGGTCAGGTCGACGGCACGGTGGCGCTCGGCAATGGCTGCATGTGCTGCACGGTCGACGACGAGGGACTCGAGGCCACCTTTTCGGCGCTGACCACTCCGCGCGCCGCTCTGGACCTGATCGTGGTGGAGGCGAGCGGCCTGGCCGAGCCGCGCAATCTGGTGCGGATGGTCGCGGCGAGCACTCATCCGCGAATCGAGTACGGCGGCCTTGTCTACCTTGTCGATGCGGCGAATTATGAGGCCACACGGGAGCGCCATCCGCAGATCGATCAGCATGTTGCGCTCGCCGACATGATCGTGATGAACAAGGTGGACCTGGCCCAAGAATCGTCTGTCGACGCCGTGCGCAAACGGCTACGCGAGCGAAACGCCACCGCGCCGATCGTCGCGACCAGCGACTCCGCGATCGACGTCGGGCTGCTGTTGGATGCTGACGAGAAGCCCGTGGATGACAAGGCTCCGCGGCAGCTGGGTCTCGACGAGCTGCTGCTGGCCGAGGATCTGGGCGACGAAGACGACGGCGATGAGCACTGCGGTCATCTGCACCACGACTACCAATCGGTGTCTGTGACCGAGAGCGCCCCGATGAACCCGCGGGCGCTGGCGGCCTTTCTCGAACAACCCCCTGCGGGTGTGTTCCGTATCAAAGGATTCGTCTGGTTCGACGTGGTGGGGCACCGGCAGAAGTACGTCCTGCACACCGTGGGGAACTACGTGACGGTCCACGCCCAGCGCTGGGGGAAAGACGAGCCACGGCGTACCGAACTCGTGGTCATCGGGGTGGGCATCGACGAGGAGCAGGTGCGCCGGGTCCTGCTGGAGGCTCGCGCCGACGGCGACGTCGACAAGCAGGCCATGCTCAGCCTCACCCGCTACCTGCGGTAGCGCAGGGTACCTGCGGATCTGCCTGTCACAACCTGTGCCGCCGCACAGTTACGCATCGACCAGATCACAAGCCAACAACGGTTTCTGAGCTGCAGGTCGGCAATTTCCCAAAAGTCTCAACTACTGCTTGACTGTTACTGAAGTGAATATTGTGACTGATGTTGCGCCCATCGGGTGGAGCTCGGACTCGATTTCAGGCGTACTCGAAAGGAACACCGTGACCATGAAGAACCTCCGCGTCGCCGGGCTCACAGCCTTGGCGGTTGCGGCCTCCCTGATCGCGATGCCCACTGCGGCCAATGCCGAACCTGCACCGGCACAAGGGAACACGCTGGCAGGCAAGACTGTCTTCCTCGACCCCGGACATCAGGGGTCGGCTGCGGGCAACGACCTGAACAAACCGGTTCCTGACGGGCGTGGAGGCACGAAACCGTGTCAGACCACCGGAGCCACCAGCCCCGACGGGGTGCCTGAGCACAAGGTCAACTGGGACATCACCCAGCTGGTCAAGGCCGGACTCGAGAGCCAGGGCGCCAAGGTTGTCCTGAGTCGCCAGGACGACACCGGGTGGGGAGGGTGCATCGATGAGCGGGCCAACGCGGCCAACGCCTCGAACGCCGACCTGGCCGTGAACATCCATGCGGACTCGACCTCACCCGGCACCGATGCGGGTAAGAGTGGCTTCCACATCATCGTCCCCGAACTGCCCATCCCCGACGCGGCCGTGAACGAGGTGCAGTCGGGCAAGGGGCGCAAGGCCGCCGAGCAGATGCGTGACGCGTTCAAGAGTGCGGGGTTTGCACCCGCGAATTACGCCGGCGCGCAGGACGGACTGCAGACTCGCGCGGACATCGCGGCCGTCAACCTGACGAAGGTGCCGGACGTCTTCGCCGAGCTGGGCAACCTGTCGAACCCGGCTGATGCCGCTGCGTTGTCGGGTGCCGAGGGTCAGCTCAAGTACGCCATCGCCATCGTCGACGGCGCCATCAGGTACTTGCTGACCGGTGCCACCGCACCGACCCCCACGACCGCCCCCACCACGGGCACCACGCCTACCACCGCTACGGCGCCGACGACCGGAACCTCGCCGACGACGGCCGCGCCCTCCGCCGCCGGTACACAGCCGACCACGCCGGCGGCATCGACTGTCGCCCCGACCGCACCTTCCACCACCACGCCGTCGGCGACCACCCCGTCAACACCTGCGCGATCGACGACGACACCCTCGACGAGCACCCCGAAGGCAACCACGCCTTCGACCACACCGAAGACGACCACCACGACTCCCTCGCCGGGTATCGGGCTCCCACAGTTGCCTCTGGCCGGTCAGCAGTCCACTACACCCACCACCGAGCAGAGTGAGGGAATCGATCTGAGTGGTCTGCAGGCGATCCTGCCGCTGCTCGGGCAGCTGACGCAGACCGACGATCCCGAGGCCATCGAGGGTCTGCTGTCGAGCGAGGGAAGTGACGCCGCATCGCAGGTACTGCAGGCGATGTTGTCGGTCGTCTACGAGATGTTTGGCGGCAAACTCCCTATCTGAGTACGGACGTGACCCGTAGGGTTGGGTCATGAGTGTTCGAGATCTGTTGGTGATGAAGGCTCCAGTGCCCACCTTGCAGGGCAAACGGGTCCTGATTACCGGTGCGGGGAGCGGGATCGGCAAAGCCACTGCCGTGGCGGCCGCGCGTGAGGGTGCAGCGCTCGTGCTCACCGACATCGCCGCCGACAATCTCGACGAGACAGTCGCCGAGATCAAGCGCGCCGACGGCAAGATCCTGTTCCATCGTCCCGGTGACGTCGCGGACTACGAGTGGGTGCGCCGGTTCGCCCAGCAGGTGGACGCCGAGGTCGGCGTGATGGACGTGGTGATGAACATCGCCGGTGTATCTGCTTGGGGCACAGTGGAAAACCTGGAGCACCGTCACTGGAAGAAGATGATCGACGTCAACTTGATGGGCCCGATCCACATCATCGAGTGTTTCGTTCCGCAGATCGTGCGCCGTGGCCGTGGGGGCCATCTCGTCAACGTGTCGTCGGCGGCGGGCTTGCTCGCACTGCCCTGGCACGCGGCATACAGCGCCAGCAAGTTCGGCGTGCGCGGCGTGTCCGAGGTGCTACGAATGGACCTGCGCCGCCACAAGATCGGGGTCTCGCTGGTGTGCCCCGGCGGTGTCGACACACCACTGGTCAACACCGTGGACATCGCCGGCATCGACCGGGACAACCCGAAGGTTCAGCGGCAGATCGAACACTTCCACAAAGTGGCCGTCTCTCCCGAGCGTGCCGCCCAGGCCATTTTGCGTGGGGTGCGCAAAAACCAGTTCATGGTGTACACCTCGCTGGACATCCGATTCGGTTACTGGGTGGCCCGCAAGTTCGCCTTGCCGTACGAGGTGGTCATGCGTATTGCCAACAACCGATTCGACCAGCTGGCAAGAGTGAGTGGTCGTAACCTCGAATCTCTTGCCGTGCAGTCGGATTCGAATACTAGCTCGTCCACCAGTCGTCAAAAGGGCTGACCGGTACCGTTCGCTTGTGCCGGGTGCGCAGAAACAGTGATTCGATCCGTTCGGCCACCTGACCGTCCACCTCGTGGCCCTCGAGGTAGTCGTCGATCTGGCTGTAGGTGACACCCAGCACCTCTTCGTCCGGCAGCGCAGGCCGATCATCTTCGAGGTCGGCGGTGGGAACCTTCGAGGTCACCGAGTCGGGTGCGCCGAGATGCCGGAGGATCTGTGCCCCTTGCCGTTTGGTCAACCCGGTGAGGGGAGTGATGTCCACGCCCCCGTCGCCGTACTTGGTGAAGAATCCGGTGACGGCCTCCGCCGCGTGATCGGTACCGACCACCAGGAGGTTGTCGTGGGCGGCGATGGCGTACTGCAGCACCATGCGCTCGCGGGCCTTGATGTTGCCGCGCACCAGGTCTTCGAGCGGTTCGCCGATCGTCTGGACGACTTCCTCGGCAGTGGCGTCTGATCCTGGTTTGACGTTGCACACCACCGACCGGTCGGGCGCGATGAACGTCAATGCGATCTGCGCGTCGTCTTCATCGGCTTGTTCGCCGTAGGGAAGCCGTACCGCGACGAAGGTGGCTTCGGTTCCTTCTGATCGCAGGCCCTCGACCGCCAGCTGGCACAGTTTGCCGGTGAGGCAGGAGTCCTGACCGCCGCTGATTCCGAGGATGAATCCTGCCGAGCCGGCAGCCTTCAGGTACTTCTTGAGGAAGGCCACTCGCCGTTCCACTTCTGCTCCGGGGTCGATGGTGTCCGACACCTCGAGCTCGGTGATGATGCGCTTCTGCAGGCTGGTCATGAGGCGATGGTAGTGCGCCCTACGGTGATCCGGCACGCTGGACGGGTGAGCGCAGACGAGTACCGCAAGCATCAGCCCGGAGTGCACCCCGATTTCTTCATGGCCGAGGCGGCCGGTCTCCGGTGGCTCGCCGCCGCCGGAGCTCCCGTCGTGCGGGTGTTGGATGTGGGAGCTGACCACATCACCTTGGCCAGGGTGGCGACGTCGGCGCCCGGCAAGGCCGCCGCACGCGACTTCGGGTCCGCTCTGGCGATGATGCATGATGCGGGGGCCGACCAGTTCGGAAGCGGGCCACCTGATTTCGACGGCCAAATGTTCATCGGCCGGCGTCCCATGCCGTCAGACCCGACCGCCACGTGGGGCGACTTCTACGCCCGCCAGCGAGTGCTCCCATTTCTCGACGATGCGGTGTCTGCGGGAAACCTCGGTGCGGCCGACGAATCGGACACCAGGGCGGCGTGCGAGTTGATCGCCACGGGGGCGTTCGACGACGATGAGCGCCCAGCCCGGATCCATGGTGATCTGTGGAACGGAAACGTGATGTGGACATCGAAAGGGGTGGTGATGATCGATCCTGCCGCGCACGGCGGACACCGTGAGACAGATCTGGCGATGCTGGCGCTGTTCGGTTGTCCGGAATTGGGGGCGGTCATCGACGGGTATCAGGAGGCTCACGCGCTGAAACCCGGCTGGCGCGAGCGGATTGCGCTGCACCAGCTACATCCGCTGGCGGTGCACGCCGCCGGCCACGGTCCGCATTACGGGGTCGAGCTGGGCCGGGCCGCCCGTCGCACGCTGGAACTTGCGCGTTGAGCAACATCTTGGTGGTGTCGGCCACCCGATCAGAAGCAGCCTACGTACCTGCCGATCTGCCGCTGCTCATCTGCGGGATCGGCAAGGTCGCCGCTTCGATCGCGGTGACCCGGTCGTTGGCGGCCCATCCCGACCCCGCGTCGGTGACCGTGATCAACGTGGGCACTGCCGAGCGCTCCGGCATTCGATGGCCGGCCTGTATGTGCCCTCGGTGGTGCACCAGCACGACATCAGCAGCGCCGCTCTCACCGCGATGGGATACCCGGTGGTGGACCGGATCGAGCTGCCTGATGGGGACGGCAGCGAACTGGCCACCGGAGACACCTTTGTGGCCGACCCTGCTCACCGCGATGCGCTGGCGCATCGGGCTGCGCTGGTCGACATGGAGGGTTTCGCGATCGCCCGGGCTGCCGAAGAGTTCGGGGCGCGGTGCCGCCTGGTGAAGGTTGTCAGCGACGACGCAGACGAGCACGCCATGGATTGGCCGGCCAGGGTGGATGCGGTGGCAGGACTCCTCGGCGACTGGCTTCGAACCCAGGTGGCGGTCGCGTCCTGACCGGGGGACTCAGCTGGGTTCGCGGTACCGGAGCCGGGGGGAGTCGGTCAGATCATCGGGCGCCCGGTAAGCCCGTGCGCCCGGAGGCGGTGGGTCGTACGTAGATGCGCGCCGACGACCAGGCTCGGGGGCTTCCGGAACAGCCCGGCGGCGGCGAGGGGCCGCGGCCGGATCCGATGCCCGGTTCGCAGCGCGGTCGCGCGGCTCGGTGGATCGGGCGCCCGCGCGAGGCGCTTGGCCACTTCGCGACCGCGAGGTGGTTGCCGCGGGTGGCGTCGACTGGTCGGATCGGCTCGCACGGGTTCTCGCTGGAGTGTCCGTGGATGCGGCAGGGCGTCGACCCGTGGCCGGGCGACGATCGCTCTTGGTGAGGACGACTGTCTTCTTGGGATGGGTGAACCACACTCGCGCCGCGGCGATCGCGAGCACCGCGACAAAGGTCCAGCCCATCAGAGGAAAGAGCTTGGCAACCGGAAGAGCCACGTTGAAGATCAGCCGCTTGACGCCGGAGTCACTGTCGGACACCAGGAAGTAGAGGGTCACCACCGCGACGACGAACAGGATGAGCGGGGGTTGTGTGACGGCGGTGAACAGCGCGCGTCGGCGTACCGCGAGTACCGCGGCGATGCAGCCGATCACGTAGAGGGCCCGGAATCCGAACCCGAGGCTGGTTTCGTCACCGGCGAGCGCGAGGACCGCACCCAACACCGTCAGGCCACCGGCGAGCAACACCGCGCCCCACCACGGAACCCCGGGTGCGGTGGGAAGTGCGGATTGCTCATCGAGGGGAACCCCCGAGCGAGAGCGCGGGCCAGAAATCACATGTCGACCGTACCGGTAAACCCTGAGAAACCCGGTAACGAACCCGTGGGATCGAATTGTGGCGAGTATCGCTAACGGGGGCCGTCGAGCGAGGCCCGGCCCGGCAGACCCGACCCGGGAACGCTCCCCACACGGGCTCCCGTGGACGTCGTGGTGATCGCGTGCGCGCATGTGAAGTCCGCCGCCCGCGCGAGCGTCCGCGGTCCGCGCCGGTTCGACGACTGCACGGCTCGCTCCCGTATCAGCAGGGTGCGCACGTGGTCGGCCGACCCGATTCCGCTGCAGCCTGGCTGTTGCCCGGTGGTCCGAGTCGCGTTCACGACGGCCGCGGTGACCTTCGCGTGTGTGAGGACACTGCCGAGCGAGCCGGTGTTCGCGGTTTCGACATTGGCGGCCACGGCCGCCGCCGGTGTGATCACCTGGCCGGTCAGCTCATGGTCGGCGTTGCCTCCGGCCGCGAATGCGAATGCTCCCACGGCTGCGGTGGTGAGGAGCCAGCCACTGACCACGCCGGCGCTTCGAAGAGTTCCGGATGACGGTGTCTGAGGAACGCGGCTGACATGCATGTGACTGACTCCAGGTTTTGAAGGGAACTGGAATCACTGTGGCGTCTGCCGCTTGGACTGGGCTTGAAGATGACTAGGAAGCCACGCGACCGGGCCTTCCAAGTCATCTTGTCCATTCCAAGAAGGCCGGTCGGTGCACGTCAGACCAGCCCGGCACCGGTGCGTCTGGGCTGGGAGTCGATCGGAACCGGCGGGGCGAGGTCATCGAGGTCGGCAAATGCGTCGAGTTCGGACAATTTGCGGGCGGTGACGGTGATCCGTGAATCGATGGTGCCGATCGCGCCGTTGTAGGAGTCCACGGCCTTGGACAGCGAACCCCCGAGCTTGTCCAGGTGGCGGGTGACCATCCCGATGCGTTGGTACAGCTCTTTGCCGAGATGGTGGATCTGCTGGGCATCTCGGGTCAGAGCTTCCTGACGCCAGCCCAGCGCGATCGTTCGGAGCAGGGCAACCAGATTGGTGGGAGTGGCGATCACGACGTTCTGGTCGAATCCGAAGTCGAGGAGGTCTGGATCGGCGCGGCACGCCATCTCCAAGATGGCCTCACCCGGGACGAACAGCACCACGAACTCCGGTGAGTTGCCGACCGATTCCCAATAGGACTTCGACGACAGGTGCTGCACATGGGCGCGCAGAGCGCGGGCGTGCGCGCGGTAGCCCTGCGCGCGTGCGGTCGGGTCGGTGCTGTCAGCGGCTTCCAGATATGCCGACAACGGCACTTTCGCATCGATGACGATGTCTTTGCCTCCGGGAAGGTGCACCACGAGGTCGGGCCGGACGCGGCTCGAGTCGTTGGTGGTTCCGGCGGCCTGCGTCGTGAAGTCGCAGTGCCGCTGCAGACCCGCCGCCTCGATCACGCGCTCGAGATGCAGTTCGCCCCACCTTCCGCGGGCTTGTGGGGAACGCAGCGCTCCGGCCAGTTGTTCGGCCTGCGACCCCAGATGTGCTGTGGTCTGGCGCATTCCGGTGACCTGTTCGGAAAGGCCCGCATAGGCCGCGATGCGGTTGCGTTCGGTACGGCGCAGCTCGCCCGCGAGCGAGTCGAGCGTGTCACGCAGCGGGCCGACGATGTGCGAGACCTGCTGGCCGATCGCCCCGGACTGGCGGCGGGCGGCATCCTCGCTGGCTGCCGACAACGATCGGACCAGTAGATCGTGATTGGCATGCGCGGCTTCGGCCTCCGCCCGCGCGACAGCCACTTCGGTGTTGGATCGGCCGGCGTGCACAAACCATCCGAGCGCGAATCCGATCACCAGCGCGAGGACGAGCAGTAGAACTGCGGTGGTACCCATGGTGTTGATGGTGCATCAGGGGTCGGACATCGTCGGGGAGGCGCGGTGGTCTCAGGCCCGTTCTTCGTGGGCGATCAGCCATCGTTTGACGTCGAGGCCGTACCGGAAACCCCCGAGGGTCTTGTCGGTACGCAGCACTCGATGACAAGGGACGAACAGGGCCGCGGCGTTGCGGGCACATGCGCTCGCAGCAGCGCGGATCGCGGCGGGCCTGCCGCTGCGGGCCGCGTACTCCGTGTAGCTGACCGGAGACCCGGCGGGCACTTCTCGCAGCACGTCCCAGGCATGTTCGAGGAACTCACCCGATCGTTGCCGGACAGGGATGTTGTCGATGGCCGTCAGGTCGCCTTGGTGGTAGGTCTTCGCGGCAGTGGTGACCTCACCCAGATCGGGCTTGTCCACCAATGTCAGCGGACGGATCGACTTGTGGACAAGGGCTTTGAGGTATTCGGGATCGTCGGACCATCCGGAGGCGAGCACCCGACCGTCGCTGTCGACGATCATGGTGAATGGTCCGGTGGGTGTCGAGATGGTGGACCAGGCAGCTGTACTCATCAGATCTTCTCTCTTGTGGGTGCAGGGATGGAGGTGGGTGTGGGCGCCAGCATCGGAACCGTTCGTGCGAGGGCTTGGGCCCACAGGTGCATCGATGCGTACGAGCGCCACGGCGACCAGTGTCCGGTGGCGCCGAGATCGATCTTCAGGTCCTGAGCCGAGCGTTTGAGCACCAGGTCGGTACTGAGCAACACGTCGGGATTGTTGAGCAGTCGCATCGTCACGTAGTCCGCGGTCCACGAACCGATTCCGCGTTGGGCGAGCAGCTGGGCACGCACCTCCGCTGCCGGCATCCCTGGATGGATGGTGAGGTGGCCGTCGGCTACGGCTCGGCTCACGTCGACGATGGCCGAGGTGCGGGCGGCCGGCCCGGTGAGCACCTGCATCCCTCGCTCGGCCACTGCGCCGGCCGTGGGGAAGAGGTGGGTGATGTCACCGTCCGGCTCGGTCAGAGGTTCCCCCAGGGCCGCAACCAGTTTGGCGGCGTGGGTCCGTGCGGCAGGTAAGGAGATCTGCTGGCCGATCATCGTACGAAGGAGAACTTCGAAGGCGTCGGTACATCCGGGGGCTCGTATGCCCGGGCGTTCGGAGATCAGAGGCGCCAGAGCAGGATCTGCCGCGAGGACCTCGTTGGCCGCGGCCACGTCGGCGTCCAGATCCAGCAACTGCCGGACGCGGTGCACCGCCACTCCGAGGTCGCGCATGTCGTGCAACCGGAGGTCGGCGCGGACATGGTCGGACAGTATCTCCAGACCCACGATCACCGGCCCGTGCGGCAACGACATCGAACGTCGGTAGATACGGCCATCCCAGCTCTCCACACCCGCCACGGCGTGTCCGGACAGGAACCACCGCAACCAGGGTGGAGTGAACGGCTGGCGGACAGCGAGTTTCAGTGTGACGGCACTGCCGGTGGCACCTGGTGCGTTGGTGGCACCCTTGGCACGCAGAGCGGTGGGCGTCTGGGCGAACACCTCGCGCACTGTGTCGTTGAACTGCCGGATGCTGGCGAAGCCCGCGGCAAATGCGATGTCCGACATCGGCATCGTGGTGCATTGAATGAGCATCCGCGCGGTGGTGGCCCGGTAGGCCCTGGCCAGGGCGAGTGGTCCGGCGCCGATCTGTTCACCGAGAACCCGCCCGAGTTGGCGTGGGGAGTACCCGAGGTGCTGGGCCAGGCCGTTCACCCCGCCCCTGTCCACGATGCCGTCCTCGATCAGTCGCATGGCACGCGAGGCAAGGTCGGAGTTGATGTTCCAGCGCGGCGAACCCGGGACGGCATCGGGGAGGCAACGACGGCAGGCGCGATAGCCGTTCTGCTGGGCGGCCGCGGCTGTCAGGACAAAAGAGACATTGCCAGGCTTGGGCGTGATGGCCGGGCACGATGGCCGGCAATAGATGCCGGTGGTGCGCACCGCCACGAAGAACTGACCGTCGAACCGGGCGTCGCGTGCCTGTAGCGCGCGGAAGCAACGGTCGAAGTCGAGTTGGCTCGCACTGATCGCGGTGGTGGGCATGGCACCACTCTGGCAGTATTCCGGCACTCTTACTAGCGGGAATCGGACGCGGCCGTCACGGGGGTTCTGGGCCGCTCACGCGAGCCTGGCGGCCCGCGTGAGACGCTGTGTCCCAGATCACGTGGAAGCTGTGGCGGTTGACCTGAAACTGTCGACTTTCAGGCTCTTTGCGCAGGAAAAGGCGGACAAAACGTCCAACCCGTGCCAGAGTGGAAATATGTACGTAACACGATGGGGACGCAAAGAGGCGCCGTTGTCGCAGTTTCCCGGCTGGGGTGTCGAGATCATGATGGGTCTCTACGGCGA
Organism: Williamsia sp. D3; assembly: GCF_000506245.1. Taxonomy (NCBI): domain Bacteria; kingdom Bacillati; phylum Actinomycetota; class Actinomycetes; order Mycobacteriales; family Nocardiaceae; genus Williamsia; species Williamsia sp. D3. The sequence goes on from NZ_AYTE01000048.1 coordinate 40,557, forward strand.
ACAGTCGGTGCGGTCGGCGATCGAGGCCGAGAAGAACGCTTCTGCCGGGTCGGTCCGGCCCGCCGCGGGTACGGATCTGCCGCAGCCGAAAGACGTGGATCCGGTGCAGCAAGACCTCGACGCGGTCGGCGGGATGTTCCGCTGGCTGCAGCGTCGACGCGCCTAGGGCATCACTCCACGGTGTCGATGCCGGCGAGTTCGACGCCGCGAAACCGCGCCAATCTCTCGGCCTCGACAGCGATGGCCTTCTGCACTTTCGTGGTGTGACGGACCCACGGCTCGACCTTGATCCGTAATTTCTTGCCCGCCTTGGCGGGACGCCAGGTGCCCACCGGTTCGGCTGCCGCAAAAATCACTCCCGGTCTACCCAGGACCGGCCACACGGTTTTACGGCGATCAACCTCAGGGACCAGCATCTCTCGGTCGCGTCCTTGCAGTAGAGCGTCATACGGTCCGGCGAGCCGGACAGCCGTCGGCTGTGGGGGATCGGTCAGGACGTCGATCGCCTCGATCAACGCCGATTTGCCCTGACCTTCGACGTCGACATCGAGAACGTCATCGGGCCAGTGCGCCTTGACCTCTTTCACCGGTGCGTCCACAAACGCCGCCACCTCTTGGGCCGTGGAAGGACCGTAGAACCGCAGATAGTTGCGGATGAGGTCGAATTGTGGGGACGCGCCGGCGTCAGGCCTACGGAATTCGTTGGGGCGCAGACCTTTCACCCTGTGCAACACCGGTGGGCTGGTGTTCGGGACCAGTTCGAGACCGGCCTGCAGAGCCGCGAGGCGAAACGTCTGCTCATGTGGGTGCACCGCACCGCACGGTTTGCAGTCCCGTAGGTGGTGCTCGGGCAGCTCGGTGGTCAACCGGCTCGACATCTCGCCCTTCACCATCGTGTCGGTGACGATGGCGCGCATCGTGGTGGCCAGCTCGCGCAGAGCCACCAGGGTGTCGACGCCTGCGTCCTTGAACTTCTTGTTGGCGTCGAAGATCCGTTTGGCGGCATCGGGTGACGAGTAGGGGCTGACGGCCACCGCGACATCACCGAGGTCGGCCCGCCGGTAATAGTGTGGCGCTCCACGCACCGTCCAGGCCACGGTGAGACCATCCATCGCGGCCGCTGACATCCCCCGGATCGTCAAAGCCCAAGGGGCGCCGTCGGGTCCCGTGTCCTGCACTCCGAAGTCGAGCAGATCGCAGTCCTCGCCGGTTGCCTCAGGGCGTTCGAGTTGCTGAGCGAACCACCGGGCAGCAAGAACCTGTTCGCGACGAATCGACTGCATGATGACCTCCTCGTGACAACCGTACGGAGCACCGGCGACATCCTGTGAGCCGTTCGATGTCGAGTTCGGTCCCGGTCGGCGTCGTATGTGACGATCACACCATGGCAACAACACCGTCGGACGACGCGTCGGAGCAAGTTCGGCCCAAGGTCACCAAGTCCGTGACCGGTCCACGCCGCCGGTCGCACCCCACCCGCGGCAGGGTGATCGGGAACGGTATGGCGTGGACGGCCAAGCACAGCCTCCGGATCATCTTGATCACGATCGCCGCCTGGATCGCGGCGTGGGTCATCGGCAAGTTGTGGACGATTCTGCTGCCCATCGCCATTGCGCTCATCGTCTGCACGGTGCTGTGGCCGCCCGTGCGTTGGTTGCGGTCCAAGGGTGTCGCGCCTGCCGCGGCAGCCGGCCTGGTCCTGGTTCTCGCGCTTTTGGTGGTGGCCGGGGTGATCAGCGCGATCGCACCGTCCGTCGTCGACCAGTCCACCGATCTGGCGAACCAGGCCACGGAGGGTGTCGAGAAGGTGCAGGAGTGGCTGCACGGTCCGCCCTTCCGGTTCAGCGAAGACCAGCTCAACGACGGCGTGGACGCCATCACCAGCCGCATCCAGGACTCGAGCGCCACCATCGCCTCGGGTGTCTTCTCCGGCGTGACCGCGGCGACGTCTGTTCTGATCACGCTGTTCACGGTGATCTTCCTGGTGTTCTTCTTCCTCAAGGACGGACCGCGATTCGTGCCGTGCTCCGCCGGGCGAGCGGCCAGCCGGTCGCCGAGCACCTCGCAGAGGTGATGACGAGGGTGTGGTCGACGCTGGGTGCCTTCATCCGGACCCAGGCGCTGGTCAGCTTGATCGACGCCGTGCTGATCGGGCTCGGCCTGGTGATTCTCGGTGTGCCACTTGCGTATGCGCTGGCCATCATCACCTTCATGGGCGGGTTCATCCCGATTGTCGGTGCGTTTGTGGCCGGCGCTCTGGCGGTGTTGGTGGCCTTGGTGGGGAACGGTGTGTGGACTGCCCTGATCGTGCTGGGCATCATCGTGGCCGTCCAGCAGTTGGAAGGAAACGTGCTGCAGCCGTGGCTGCAGTCGAGGTCGATGAACATGCATGCGGTCATCGTCTTGCTGTCGGTGTCACTCGGTGGATCGCTGTTCGGCATCGTCGGTGCCTTCTTGGCGGTCCCGGTCGCGGCGGTCGGCACGGTGATCCTGCGGTACCTCGATGAGCAGATCGCCATCCGCGCCGGCGAGACGGTGGAAGCGGACGAAGAGGACGATGATCTGGTGGTTCCCAAGGGCGAATTGCCCACCGATCCCGAACCCACGTAAGCACTCGCACGGCGCCGGGGATCGTACGGCGCGCCGACGTGCTCCGGGCGGCAACTAGACTGGTCGGTTGTGAGTCTTACCCTCGGTATCGTCGGACTGCCCAACGTCGGCAAATCCACCCTTTTCAATGCGCTGACCCGCAACGATGTGCTCGCCGCGAACTACCCGTTCGCCACAATCGAGCCCAACATCGGTGTGGTGGAGTTGCCCGACTCGCGGCTGGCCCGGCTCGCGGAGATCTTCTCCAGCGAGCGCATCCTCCCGGCCACGGTGTCGTTTGTCGACATCGCGGGCATCGTCAAGGGCGCGTCGGAGGGCGAGGGGATGGGTAACCAGTTCCTCGCCAACATCCGCGAAGCCGAAGCCATCTGCCAGGTGGTGCGGGTGTTCGCCGATGACGATGTGGTGCACGTGGACGGCCGGGTCGATCCGGTGTCCGACATCGAGGTGATCGAGACCGAGCTCATCCTCGCCGACATGCAGACGCTCGAGAAGGCGCTGCCGCGGCTCGAGAAGGATTCGCGGAAGAACAAGGACCTCGTCGAGGTCGTGGCGGCCGCCCAGGCCGCGCAGAAGGTGCTCGACGAAGGCAAGACCCTGTTCTCACAGAAGGACTCGCTGGACTTCGCGAAACTCCGTGAGCTGCATCTGATGACCACCAAGCCGTTCCTCTACGTGTTCAATGCCGATGAGTCCGTGCTAACCGATGCCGACCGCATCGCTGAACTCAAAGCTGTTGTGGCCCCGGCAGACGCGGTGTTCCTGGACGCCAAGGTGGAGAGCGAGTTACTCGAACTCGACGCCGAGGATGCCCAGGAACTTCTTGACTCCATCGGCCAGGACGAGCCCGGCCTGCATTCGCTGGCCCGCGCGGGATTCCACACCCTGGGGCTGCAGACCTACCTCACTGCGGGACCAAAAGAGTCGCGCGCGTGGACAATTCACAAGGGCGACACCGCGCCCAAGGCTGCAGGTGTCATCCACACCGACTTCGAAAAGGGATTCATCAAAGCCGAGATCGTGTCCTTCGACGACCTCGACGCCGCCGGCTCGATGGCTGCGGCAAAGGCTGCAGGCAAGGTCAGGATGGAAGGCAAGGACTACGTGATGGCCGACGGTGATGTCGTGGAGTTCCGCTTCAACGTTTAGGCGTCTTCATGTGACGCGTAAAGGGCGAGGTCACGGGGTCGGTTATTCCGTCCTCGAGGCTGGTCAAACCGTCGCTAGGACGGTCTCGGTACGCCGTAGGTTCGACCGTCGTCCGTCGTCCGTGGCCGGTTCGGGGCTCGACGGGGCTGGACGGGGCTGGAAACCGCGTGAAGGTGCGGAACAGCGTGTCGACGTTGGGCGGAGACGATTAGGTGATCGTGCCGCCGAAGAACAATCGCACGCGAACAGTGGCGTTGACGGCGGGGATGGTCGCTCGCCGAACTCCAGAAGCACGCGGAACGACAAGCGGGGCTCGGTGCCTTTGGGCCGGACTGCTACGTGTGGCCGTCGCCGGTCGCGACCGCAGACGCGCCGTTCGGATCTATGCCGATGCACTGGGGCCGAGACTTTTACCTCAAGTACTGGAAGCCTGCTGCTACTCGCGCGGGCTACCGAAGACGCTTCGTGCGCATGACCTACGGCATGCCTGTGCGTCGCTGCTGATCGCGGCGAACCTACCCGCGAAAGCAGTTCAGGAGCACCTAGGACACAGCTCTTACAAAATCACAATGGACATCTACGGACACCTCTACGAAGACGCCAGCGATAAGCTGACCGACGCTCTAGGCGCTGCTTTCGCGAGTGATACGACGTCGAACCGACAAACGTGCGGCAGCTTAGGGGTTAGTGTTGGCCGCCTTGGGTATAGGCGGCATTGCCTTTGCCAAACGTCCAGGCACGAGGTAGAGGAACTCGATCAGCTGCCGGACGAATCGCTGGAGCTCGGATGCTTGGCCCATGGTGATCGGTTCAAACTTTTCAGCGTGTGCGCCGGCATTTCCGGTCTTGCGAATATGGGTTGCCCATACACCGAATGATTCCCACAGGGTCTTGTCGATAACCATCTGTTCGATGCGGTCGTAGAGGGTCTTCTTGCTTTTTGCAGCCTCACTACCCTTGTCCTCCACAATATGTGCGAGCGCGGTTCGTAGCATCGCTGCGGCGGCGTGAGGGGCCTGTACGCCAAGGCAACGAACCGCCTCGGAGTATGCCCCGGCCACGTTCTCGTCCACCGAGTCATCCAAACCGTCTACCCCAGGCGTCGGCCACCACGTAGTGCCGCGAGTTGTGAGTGTCCGCCCGTGAATCTCAGTCACCTCCTCTACCACTAGTACATAGTCCAGGCAGCCCTGGCACTGCAGAACCACCCCAAGCTCGCTAGGTCCCAAAACATTGCCGACCATCCCGCTGCAGAGCGCGTGTATCTGGATCTTGTTGAAATTACTTGTCAGATCGCATCGCGGGCACCGCCCAGATAGATCTGTGCTGGTCGGAAGCGAGTTAGGGTCGCGGGTCGCGGACTCTGTTGCGGGCTCCTCAGTAGTCATGCAGCAATTCTCCCAGTCGGTACCGACTGGCCCGAAAGCCACCAGCCGACAGCGTCAGTCCTCGTCTGCATACTCGTCTCCCAGAGTCTGCAAAGCCTCGTCGCCGGGGGTTACAAGTCTCTCTTCCGATGACAGACGGACCTTCTGCCGCGATCGAATTATCTCCTTGCGGTCGGGTGTTCCAGCGAAATCGGACAGGGCGTCAAAGGTTCCCATTGAGCTGAGCCCGAAAGCGCCAGGCCTACCCCTGATCGTCCTGAACGTCCTACCGACCGCCAGGTTGGCACCTTCAAACCGAGTGACCTTTACGATCACCTTTGGCACCTTGATTGTAGCTACCTTGCCTGACGCCAACTCGACTTCCTTTTCAGCCAGAACGGCAAAGCGCATACCGATTTGAACGCCATCGTCCTCTCCCGCATCAAGAATCAATTCGCGTTCATTCACCACTAGCGCCACTGTTGTCATGATCCGCTGGCTGCTGGTCATTGATCTGTTCACCTCTTTCTTTTGCCTTGGTAACGGCTTGCGGGAAAAACTGGTCCCAATGGTGGATTGCTTCAGCTGCGTCCTCGGCAATCCAACTCAACTCAGCGCTGACAACCCCCATTCGTCTTTGGATCTCTGACAGGGATTCGCGGGGATCGCCAGCGTTGTATAGGTCGGGAGCTTCATACAGTTGCTGGGCGGTTAAGGCGGTATTCGTCGAACGGACGTTGAGCCTGATCAGGTGCCGAACGGACGCCTCTGCGTGAGATGGATCCGCTTTGCCGACGTTCCCGAACGAGAAGGCGCTTGCCGCCTGCGCGAGGATGCCCAGTATGGCTAGCGACAGAACCCAGCCAGTGGACAGCGATGTCGTGCCGCGCAACAGGGCGAGCAACAACGTCAGAACGACCGCCAGGGCGGTGAATCCGTAGCCGAGCTGCTGTTTGCCGGTTCGCTCAAGCCACCATTCGCGTATGCGGCGGCACGAGTCTTTGATCACGGGCTAAGGCTAGTCGGCGGCATTGACTGTGGCGCGTAGCCGGGCTGAAACGGGGCTGAGAGTACGCGGCTAGACCGGCGAACCGCTGGTCGAGGCGGTATTCTGCGCCCAGCTAACGTTTCGCTTTCAACGTGTAATCAATTGCGTTCGACAAAATGACTGTCAGACCTCGAACGTATATTCGAGTCATGAGTTGGGCGGGGGCCACCACGATGGACGCTGAGGCGTCGGAGTTGTTGTCGCGGGTGCAGTCTGGTGAGCGTGAGGTGAACCGGGCATGGGCGCGGCGGCTCGATGACGGCCTCGAGTATTACCGGTATGTCTCCAGTAATGACGACGAGAACGGCACTCGGGCGGCGGCGTGTGAGATCGCGGTGGCGTGGCGGTGCTCCACAGGTCAGGCTGACCATTTGCTGCGGTGTCGGCGGTTGTTGGACCACCTGCCGGCATTGGCGGAGGCCTTCGATACCGGCGAGGTGAGTGTCGGCAAGCTCAAGGCGTTGTATCACCGCGCATCTCGGGGGTATCGAGACGCGTTGATCGATCTTGATGGCGTCCTGGCCGAGGACGCAATGTTGCTGAGCGACAATGTCTTTGCTGAGGAGTTGGATCGTCATCTGCTGTTGTTCGAGCCGGATGTCGCGGATGATGACGACGTTGTCGATCCGGCCCGGCGGGTGGTGGTACGTCGGCGCGCGGGTGGGATGGCCAGTCTGATCACCGCATGCACTGCGGAGGAAGCGGTCCGGGCCAAAGCACAGCTTGACGACATGGCGCCGGATGATCGGGCCGGGCAAGTGGACGCGGTGCTGGACGCGATCGCAACCGGTCATGAGCAGATCGAATCCGCTCCTGATCTGTCCGACGGGACTGACTCGGAACAGAAGCCCGCGCGCCTGGCGCCTCGGGCATGGACGGAGTTGGTGGTGGACCTGCCAACAGTCCTCGGGTTGTCCGCGAATCCGGGGTACCTGCTCGGGTACGGCCCCCTTGACGGTGTGCAGTCGCGGATGTTGGCGGACAAGTCGCGGTGGCGAGGGTTGGTGACGATCGGGGAGCAGGCAGTGTCGGGACTCCTCGACCTGTTCGCCACCGCGGACGGCTCGGCTATCGCCCGCGAGGACATTGCGGCCGTGTTGATGAACTCGCTCGATGGCAGAAGCCGGATTGTGCTGGGGGAGAAAGCCCTCGGGGTGCCGCCGCCAGTGAAGGCGCCGCCCGATCAGGATGGGCATGGTGGATGGAGTGTGCCACCGCCAGGTGCGTTGCGATATCGGCCTGGAGCGAAACTGGCTCGGATGGTGCGTGCGTTGGATGGGCACTGCCGCTATCCGGGGTGCCTGGTGCCCGCCGACAGATGCGAACTCGACCACATCGTGCCGTTCAATTATGCCGACCCGCTGGCCGGTGGATGGACCATAGAGGCAAACCTGGAATGTCTCTGCAAAGAGCATCACGACCTCAAAACGCTGGGCATCATCACGGCGACCCTGATCGGTGACCGCGAGATCTGGATCAACACACGCGCCGGACAAGAAGCCATCACCCGACCTGCAGTTCGGCAGGCAGGCACGTAAATCTATTGCTTTGGTACCCTACGGGGGTATAGCCGACTCCGGCCGACACGAGGAGGGTGAGATGACGCGCACGCAACGCACTGGCTCCGCCTTTGTCGGCTCAGCGGCCACTGTCGCGGCATCGGCGTTTGCAGCGTTGCTGGCTGTTCTCCTCATGCACTCGGTGCCCATGGTGCACGCACCGGCGCATGGCGTCGCAGGCGCACATGCCGCAGTCACCACCCACCAGGAGCATGCGGGCCACACAACCATGGCCCCGCCGGCGATGGCAGCCGACGGCACCCATTGGACAACGCATGCAGCCATGGCCCTCTGCATGGCGTTGATAACCGTCGCGTCGGTGTTGCTGATCTTGCGGCGGCTACTCGGACGCCAAGGCGCGAACGCCGCACCGCGAATCCACGTTCCTGGCAACGGCAGGTACGCCTCGCGCGCCCCACCCTGGGCCGCGCCCTCCCTCGAAAAGTTGTCGATCTTGAGGATCTGATGGACCCCCGCCCGTTTCCCGCGGGTGAGTCCCCGTCATGGCGTGTGTATTTCGCACGCCGATCCCTATCAACATTCGAAGGAACAATCATGTACAAAACACATTCTCGCCGAACCGGTTTCGCGCTCGTCGGCATCGCTGCTTCGGCAACCCTGCTTTTCGCGGGGTGCAGTTCTGACAACGGTGACCACGACATGGGCTCGATGTCCCACCAGTCGGCTGCCACATCTGCCGCTCCGACGGCCTCGAATTCGGAACAGGCCGCCGCGTTCAACGATGCCGATGTGATGTTTGCGCAGATGATGTACCCCCACCATGCGCAAGCCGTGGAGATGGCCCAACTGCTCGAGGGTCGGACCACCACTCCCGAGGTCGTCCAACTCGCTGAGGCCATCGAGTCGGCTCAGGGTCCGGAGATGCAACAGCTCGCCCAGTGGTTGAAGCAGTGGGGCAAACCTGATCCCAGCGCACAAGGTGGAGGGCAGGGCGACATGCATCACGGCGACGACACCATGAGCGGAATGATGTCGGAGCAAGAGATGAATGACCTGGCGGCCAAAAATGGTACGGAGTTCGACCAGGCCTGGCTGGCCATGATGATCGAACATCACGCCGGCGCCATCGAGATGGCAAACGTCGAGGTCGCCGACGGTGAAAATCAGGCGGCCAAACAACTTGCAACGACGATTGCGGCGACTCAGCAGCAGGAGATCGACACCATGAGGTCGCTCCTGCAGTCCTGACCGTTCACAGGAATCGAAAGATCCAGCAAAGGCGCTCCGGCTTCGGCGGGAGCGCCTATGTTGTTGAAACAACTCCTCGACACATACCCCTAGGGGGTATATATTCGGGACATGGACACGATGCACAACCACTCGGCTCACGCCGAACAGCACGCAGCTCATGAGGGAATGGACCATCAGGGTGGTCATGCGGGGCACGCGGGGCATTCCGGCCACGGCGATCACGTCGGACAGTTCCGCCGACTGTTCTGGATCATGCTCGCGCTCGCAGTCCCGGTCGTCGGATTCTCGGGCATGTTCGCAATGCTCATCGGCTACGAATTACCCGACCACGAGTTCGTCTCGTGGATCTCGCCGGTGCTCGGCACGGTCATGTTCGTGTGGGGTGGCCGCCCGTTCCTCAGCGGCGCGGTCAGCGAGATCCGCTCGCGGGCCCCCGGAATGATGCTGCTCATCGCTCTTGCCATCACGGTCGCGTTTGTCGCCTCATGGGGCGCGAGCCTCGATGTGCTGCACCATGATCTGGATTTCTGGTGGGAGTTGGCGCTACTGATCGTCATCATGCTGCTCGGGCACTGGATCGAGATGCGTTCGCTGGCGCAGACCACGTCGGCACTCGACTCGCTGGCCGCACTGTTGCCCGACGAGGCCGAGAAGGTCGAAGGTGGCTCCACGGTGCTCGTACCTCCCGCGGAACTCCGTCTCGGTGACGTGGTTCTCGTACGTCCGGGAGCGAGCGTGCCGGCCGACGGAACGATCATCGACGGGACCGCCGAGGTCGATGAGTCGATGGTGACGGGCGAATCGCGCACCGTCGGCCGGACGGTCGGGGACGCAGTGGTGGCCGGAACCGTCGCCACCGATTCAGCTCTGCGCGTTCGCGTCACGGCCATCGGCGACGACACCGCGCTGGCGGGTATCCAGCGACTGGTGTCCGAGGCGCAGAACTCGTCGTCGCGGGCACAACGCCTCGCGGACCGCGCGGCCGCGTGGCTCTTCTGGTACGCGCTCGGCGCCGCAGCCCTCACCGCAATCGTCTGGTCGGTCCTCGGGTCCACCGACGACGCGGTGGTGCGCACCATCACCGTGCTGGTGATCGCGTGCCCCCACGCTCTCGGGCTGGCAATCCCTCTCGTGGTTGCGATCGCCACCGAACGCGCTGCCCGTGCAGGTGTGTTGGTCAAAGACCGCCTCGCTCTCGAACGCATGCGGTCGGTCGACGCGGTGCTGTTCGACAAGACCGGCACCTTGACACAAGGGGAGCCGACTGTTGTCGCGGTCTACGCACTGGGCGCGGCGACTGAAGACCGCGTGCTTGCCGTGGCCGCGGCGGTGGAGTCCGACAGCGAGCACCCGTTGGGCAAGGCGATCGTCGAGGCCGCCAAGGCGCGTCAGCTGCAGGTTCCCCCGGCCGAACAGTTCCGGGCGTCACCGGCCGAAGGGGTGTCGGCGTCGGTGGAAGGGAAGCATGTCCGGGTCGGGGGCCCGCGCATGTTGGAGCGGCACCAGCGCGCCGAGGTCGAGGTTGCCGAGAACTGGCGTGCCGACGGAGCCATCATCCTGCACGTACTCGTCGACGACGAGGTGGTCGGAGCACTGAAGTTGGCCGACGACATCAGGCCGGAATCGCGGGAAGCCGTTGCGGCACTACATCGACAGGGCATCGAGGTTGTCATGATCACCGGTGACGCCGACGCCGTGGCCCGATCGGTCGCGACCGAGCTGGGTATCGACCGCGTGTTCGCCGGAGTTCGGCCGGAGGACAAGGCGTCGAAGGTCAAAGAACTGCAGGGCGTCGGACGCACGACCGCCATGGTGGGTGACGGGGTGAACGATGCGCCCGCGCTGGCCCAGGCCGACGTCGGCATCGCCATCGGCGCCGGGACCGACGTCGCAATCGCATCGGCAGGGGTCATTCTGGCCGGGGACGATCCGCGTTCGGTCGTGTCGGTGATCGAGTTGTCCAAGGCGGGCTACCGAAAGATGAAGCAAAACCTCTGGTGGGCAGCCGGTTACAACCTGATCTCCGTGCCGCTGGCTGCTGGACTGCTGGCCCCGGTCGGGTTCGTGCTGCCGATGTCTGTGGGCGCCATCCTCATGTCGATCTCGACGGTTGTGGTTGCCCTCAACGCGCAGCTCCTGCGTCGGCTGGATCTGCGGCCAGACGCCCGCGATCTAGGGAACAAGGCCGCGAACGCTGGGCAAGGTAGAGCAGACATGGCAACATCACGCTTGTGACCAGCGACTCCGCCGCAGCGCAGAACCTTCGAGACCTTGCTCTGCTGCGACGCGTACGCGATCGGATCGACCGCGAGTATGCGGAACCACTGAACGTCGAAGCCCTCGCCCGAGGGGTGAACATGTCGGCAGGTCATCTCAGTCGCCAGTTCAAGCTGGCCTACGGCGAGTCGCCGTACTCCTATCTGATGACACGGCGAATCGAGCGTGCGAAGGCGCTGCTCCAGCGGGGCGATCTGAACGTCACCGAAGTGTGTTTCGCCGTGGGTTGTTCATCGCTGGGAACGTTCAGCACCCGCTTCACCGAGTTGGTCGGGATGTCGCCGAGCACCTACCGGAGTGAGGCCGCGGGTGAGACCGCAGGGATGCCGTCCTGCGTCACGAAAAAGGTGGCCAGACCGATCAGGAATCGAGAAGCCAAAGGCATCGCGTCGCAACTAGCGTGAGCGACATGGACATCAACATTCATTCGAGTTTCCTTCCGCACACCGACCCAGAGGCTTCCAAGGCCTTTTATCGGGACACCCTCGGCTTCGAGGTCCGCAATGAGGTCGGCTATAACGACATGTACTGGATCACGGTCGGACCGAAGGGTCAGCCCGATGTCAACATCGTGCTCACCCCGCCGGGTGCCGACCCGGGCATCACCGACGATGAACGGCGCACGATCGCCGAGATGATGGCCAAGGGCACGTATGCCAGCCTGCTGCTCGCCACCAAAGACCTGGACGACACGTTCGAGCGTGTGCAGGCAAACGGCACCGAGGTGGTGCAGGAGCCGACACAACAGCCTTACGGCATCCGGGACTGCGCGATCCGTGACCCGGCAGGCAACATGATCCGAATCCAAGAAGTCGCGTGATGACGGGAAGTGCCCGGTTGTCCGGCTCACCCCGCGCTGATCCTCAACCAGCACCCAGGACCAGAGAAACCCAGTACGCTGTACGAAACTAGACTGAGTCGGCGCTCTGCCGCGACGTCGCGCCAACAAATGGAGACCGGAGCAGCATGGCCACCACCAAGAAACCGCAACTGCAGGAACCGCACATCGCCGACACCCACGACCTGATCCGCGTGCAGGGTGCTCGGGTGAACAATCTCAAAGACATCAGCGTGGAGATCCCGAAGCGCAGGCTCACGGTGTTCACCGGTGTCTCCGGTTCGGGCAAGAGTTCGCTGGTGTTCAGCACTATCGCTGCCGAATCGCAGCGCATGATCAACGAGACGTACAGCGCTTTCCTGCAGGGGTTCATGCCCTCCTTGGCGCGTCCGGAAGTCGACGTCATGGACGGTCTCACCACCGCCATCATCGTCGACCAGCAGCGAATGGGGTCAGACCCGCGGTCCACCGTCGGTACGGCGACCGACGCCAACGCGATGCTCCGAATCCTGTTCAGCCGCCTCGGCAAACCGCACATCGGTTCCCCACAGGCATTCTCGTTCAACGTCGCGTCGATCTCCGGCGCCGGTGCGGTGACGATCGAGCGTGGCGGTCGCGAAACGAAGGAGAAGCGGACCTTCAGCATCACCGGTGGTATGTGCCCGCGCTGCGAGGGGCGGGGGTCGGTGTCCGACATCGACCTCACGGCGCTGTACGACGCCGACAAGTCACTCAACGACGGCGCCATCACCATTCCCGGGTACAGCATGGAGGGGTGGTACGGCCGAATCTTCCGGGGCTGCGGCTATTTCGACCCCGACAAGCCGATCAGCAAGTTCACCAAGAAGCAGTTGAATGATCTGCTCTACCGGGAACCGACCAAGATCAAGATCGACGGCATCAACCTCACCTACCAGGGGTTGATTCCGCAGATGCAGAAGTCGTTCCTGTCCAAGGACATCGATGCGCTCCAGCCGCACATCCGGACATTTGTCGAACGGGCGGTCGCCTTCGCCACCTGTCCGGAATGCGATGGCACGCGGCTGAGTGAAGCGGCCCGGTCGTCGAAGATCAACAAGATCAGCATCGCCGATGCCTGTGCGATGCAGATCAGCGATCTCGCCGAGTGGGTCCGTGGACTGGACGAGCCGTCGGTGGCCGGCTTGTTGTCCAACCTCCAGCAGACTCTCGACTCGTTCGTCGAGATCGGGCTGGGCTACCTCTCACTGGACCGTCCCTCAGGCACCCTGTCCGGCGGAGAAGCGCAGCGCACCAAGATGATCCGGCATCTCGGATCGTCCCTGACCGATGTGACCTACGTCTTCGACGAACCGACGATCGGGCTGCACCCACACGACATCGAGCGCATGAACGGTCTGCTGCTGCGGCTGCGCGACAAGGGCAACACCGTGTTGGTGGTGGAGCACAAGCCGGAGACCATTGCGATCGGTGACCACGTGGTGGATCTCGGTCCGCGCGCCGGCACCGAAGGTGGTCAGGTGATGTTCGAGGGCACCGTGGAGGGATTGCGTGCCAGCGACACCCTGACGGGGCATCACCTCGACGACCGGGCGCAGCTGAAGTCCGCGGTGCGTGAACCGTCGGGCGCTCTGGAGGTACGCGGGGCCGATACTCACAACCTGCAGAAGGTCGACGTCGACATCCCCCTCGGCGTGCTCGTTGTCCTCACCGGGGTCGCCGGATCGGGCAAGAGTTCACTCATCCAGGGTTCGGTGACCGGTCTCGACGAGGTGATCTCGGTGGACCAGGCCCCGATCAAGGGGTCGCGGCGGAGCAACCCGGCAACGTACACCGGATTGCTCGACCCCATCCGCAAGGCGTTCGCCAAGGAGAACGGTGTCAAGCCGGCGCTCTTCAGCGCCAACTCGGAGGGCGCCTGCCCCACCTGTAACGGCGCCGGTGTCATCTACTCCGACCTGGCCATGATGGCAGGGGTGGCCAGCACCTGCGAGGAGTGCGACGGCAAGCGGTTCCAGGCCGCGGTGCTCGAATACACCTTCGGCGGGCGCGACATCAGCGAAGTGCTGGGCATGTCGGTGGCCGAGGCGGAAGCGTTCTTCGGCGACGGTGATGCGAAACTGCCTGCAGCGCACAAGATTCTCGACAGATTGGCCGACGTGGGGCTGGGCTACATCAAGCTCGGACAACCGCTGACCACGTTGTCCGGTGGTGAACGGCAGCGGATCAAGCTGGCCACCCAGATGGCCGGCAAGGGCGGGATCTACGTGCTCGACGAACCGACCACCGGCCTCCACCTCGCCGACGTGGAGAATCTCCTCGGCCTGCTCGACCGGCTGGTCGAATCGGGGAAGTCGGTCATCGTCATCGAGCATCACCAGGCCGTGATGGCACACGCGGACTGGATCATCGATCTGGGGCCGGGGGCCGGCCACGATGGTGGCCGGGTTGTCTTCGAGGGCACACCCGCCGATCTCGTCGCGGCTCGGTCCACCCTCACCGGCGAACACCTCGCGGCGTACGTCGGCGCCTGAAACGCGCCGCTGGGGGCGGGTTCGCGCGCCGTAACAACGAGTTAGGCGTGTGCGATGATCTGATCAGTCGCACACGGTGTGCTCGCGCTCGATCCCGCCCCGTGGAATCGTCGTTCGCAGGGTCACATGCGCGTCGGAGAGGGATGGGCGGCGCATGGCCGGATTCGTGGACGACCCGCAGATACTGCGCGCGATCCTCGAGTTGTCTCCCGACCTGATCGTGCTGTCCGAGTTCTCGGGACGGGTGTTGTACGTCAATCCCGCCGGCCGGGAACTGGTCGGGTTGGACGAGTCGCCGGATCGTGAGCTGTTCACGGAAGACTTCTTCACTCCGGCGGGTTTGTCGATCTCGGATGAGGTCGAGGAGAACCTCAGGTCACGGGGGTACTGGCGTGGTCGCAGTGAGTTGCAGCATTTTCATACCCGTGCCCGCATCGCGGTGACACTCACGACCTTTGTTGTGGAGCGGTCCGACGGCCAGCCATCGGTGATCGCGACCATCGTCCGTGATCGTCGCCGAGGAGACGAACGTGATCGCCGGCTGCGCGAGGTCGCCGACGCTGCAGCTCAGTTCGGCGCCGAACAGAAAGCCGTCGCCGAGCTGAGCCGACTCGCGCTGGAGGCCGAACTCCCTCAACTGCTGACCGCTGCGACCGCGGCTGCGGTGACGCTGGTCGGGGTGGAAACCGCCATGGTCACCCGGGTGGACGAGTTCGACAGCACACGCCTGAGCCTCGAGGCGGTCACCGGCCCGCGGGGAGACGGGTTCGACGTGCCCGCGGGCAATCACTCGCTCATGGGCTACACCATGAACACTGCCGATGTGGTGGTGTGCCCGGACCGCCTGGCAGAAACCCGATTTCCCACCGAGGTGATGAAGAGCTACGGCCTGCGTAGTGGTGTCGGCATACCCATTGCCGGTGCGACTGCGCCGTGGGGAGCGCTCTCTGTCCACAGTGCCGACGCGCGCGATTATGCCGATCGCGACATCACGTTCCTCCAGACCGTGGCAGATGTGCTGTCCGCGGCCATCCGGCGCATTGAGCTCGACCGCCAAGTGCGCCAGCGCAGCATGCATGACCCTCTCACCGACCTCCCCAATCGCGCTCTGGCCTATGCGTGCATCGACGAAGCCCTCGAAAGGGCAGAGGCCGCCGATACCCACGTCGCGGTGCTGCTCCTGGATGTCGACGATTTCAAACTCATCAACGACAGCCTGGGGCACGAAGCGGGCGATCTCGCCCTCGTTCGGTTCGCCCAGCGACTCAGAACCGCTGTGCGAGAACAGGATGTGGTGGCCCGTCTCGGAGGCGACGAGTTCCTGATCCTCTGCGAAGAGGTGCGCGACATCGCCGAAGCACAGCAGATTGCGCATTCCATCACCGAGTTGCTGGGCGCTCCCTACGCGCACGGCAGTGCGCCGACGCCGTTGAGTGCCAGCATCGGTGTCGCCGTCAGTGAACCGGGCTCGTCCCGGCGGGAATTGATTCATCGGGCCGACCTCGCGATGTACCGGGCCAAGGACATGGGCGCCGGTGGCCATGCGGTCTACGACGATGACGACGTGTACGACGCCGAGCGGATCCGGTCGTTGTCCATCGATCTGCGGTCGGCGCTCGAACGCGGCGAGCTCACCTTGCACTACCAGCCGTTGGTGGAGATCGCGTCGGGACGAATCGTCGCGGTCGAGGCACTCGCGAGATGGAACCATCCGGTCCATGGCCCGGTCAGTCCGGTGGAGTTCGTGGCCGTTGCCGAAAGGACAGGATTGGCAACAGATCTCGGAACATGGGCTTTGGCCGAGGCGTGTGCACAGGCAGCCAGGTGGCGAGAGTTCACCACGGTGTCGATCCGGGTCAACGTGAGTGCGCTGCAGTTGCGCGACCCGGCCTTTCCACGGGTGGTCTCACGGGTACTGGCCGCGACCGGCCTCGAAGCATCCGCACTCGGGCTCGAGATCACCGAGACGGTGTGGGTGTCCGACACCGCGAGGGTGGCAGGCACGCTCACCGAGCTACACAACATGGGTGTGTCCCTGTTGCTCGACGACCTCGGCAGGGGCCACAGCTCGATCTACTACCTGGATCGCTATCCGGTGTTCGAGTGCTTCAAGATCGACAAGTCGTTCATCGCAGATCTTCCGGGTGCCCGGCCGGAGGCGATCGTGTCCGCGATCGTGGGACTGGCACGGGCTTTCGACGTCACCGTCGTGGGCGAAGGTGTCGAGACCGCCGAGCAGCTCGAGGCTCTGCGGGCGTGCGGTGCGGATTATGCGCAGGGTTACCATCTCGGCCGGCCCGCCGCTGCGGACGACGTGACGGCAACGTTGCGGTCCGCGATCGTGTGACCAGGCGTAGGACTCGACGCCAACAGGAGATGAACTCGGATCTGCTCGTCCTGCCCTGGAACCGCCCGTGCGTTAGGTTTTCGCGGTACCAGACGACAGGGCGATGGGATGGGTGTGCGAAAGAATCTCTTGGCGACAACGATGGCCGCGATGGTCGCGACGGTGGGACTGGTCGCGTGTGGCAGCGACTCGACCGATTCGACCGAGAGCGCGACGACCGTGCCATCGGCATCCGATGCGGAGCCGTCGAAATCCTTTGACTTGCAGGCACATCGCGGCGGACGCGGCGAATACGCCGAGGAATCGCTGCATGCGTTCGACCAGGCCCTGTCCCTCGGGGTCAGCACCCTCGAGTTGGACATCGTGCTGACCAAGGACAACCAGCCGCTCATCTGGCACGATCCGAAAATTGACGAGACCAAATGTGCGGACACCGCAGCGGCGACACCGGGCGACCCGCAGTTCCCGTACGTCGGCGACCTCGTCCACGATCTGACCCTCGCACAGATCCGAACCCTCAACTGCGACAAGGTGCTCGCCGCCTACCCCGAAGCGCAGCCGGTGGCCGGGAACAAGATAGCGGTTCTGCCAGAACTGTTCACACTCGTCGAGGCACGGGGCGCCGACGCGGTGCGGTTCAACATCGAGACCAAGATCGAAGCGGAGAAGCGGGCAGACTCGGCGACACCGGAGGAGTTCGTCGACGTCACCTTGGCGGCGGTGAAAGAGGCCGGCATGGTTGGCCGGGTCAGCATTCAGAGCTTCGACTGGCGCACACTGCCGCTGGTGCACGACGCGGAGCCGAGCATTCCGTTGGTGGCGCTCTGGGATGAGACCACCTGGAAGAAGGATTCTCAGTGGCTCGGCCCGGTCGACTTCGACGCGGTGGGCGGCGATGTGATCAAAGGCGCTTCATCGATCGACGGTGTGACGGTGTTGTCGCCCGGTTATGTGAACCCGTACCCCGACGGACAGGTACCGCCGGCGGGCTACACGCTCGTGGCCGACGAGGACTTCGTGGCCCGAGCGCATGAGTCCGGGCTGGCCGTGATCCCTTGGACCATCAACGATCCCGCCGTGATGGACGCACAGATCGATGCGGGTGCAGACGGCATCATCACCGACTATCCCACTCGCCTGCGAGAGGTGATGGCCACTCGGGGGATGACCTTGCCCGCGCCCGCGTGAGCCCCCGGCGATTGGCCTAAGCGTTGTCGAGTGACGTCGACAGCCCGGCGAGCCCACTGCCGACCGAGTTCCCAACCTTTGTGGCCGTGACTGTCCCGAACTCCACGGGCGCATCGACGGTCGCGCCCGCATAGGCGAAGATGCCATAGATCCCCGCGGGGGCCTCCGATGGAACCGTGTATGTGACCGTCTGTTCCATCGTCTGGCCGGGTTTGAGGTCCACCGGAATCGGTGCGAGAACGCTTGTGCCGGTTGCGCTGCCTGGTTGCACCACATCCACCCACACCTGCCCGACGTAGGGTGTGTCGGCGGGAGCGGAGACCATCAGCTTCGCGTTCAGGGGACCACCGCCCTCGGGCAGTTCGGTCGGTGTCTCGGGGGAGAGCCGGACCTGCACCGGCAGCTTGGTCTGCGGAGACGCCGGCCCCGTCGATGCGGGCGAGCCGTCGCCGACCTCCGGCCAGCCGTTGGCCCACACGATGCGGTCGATCATCCCTTCACGTCGCTGGGCGCCACTGGGCAACTGAAGGTCATCGCGTGGAACGGCGTGATACACAATCCAATCCGCTCCGGCGTCGTCGGTGACAACGGTGTTGTGGCCGGGGCCCGCCCATGCCTGACTGCCGGCGAGGATGAGCGCGCCGCCGCCGGCGTTCAGGTCGTCGCCCTTGCGGTCGAGGTACGGCCCGGTGAGCGACTGCGAACGGCCGGCAAGAACTCGGTATGCGGTGTCGGCGCCGTTGCAGCAGTTACCTGCCGAGACGAACAGGTAGTAGTAGCCGTCGCGGAAGATGATCTCGGGGCCTTCGAACCGGTCGTCGGCCACCCGGACCGGGGCTCCGGCCGCAGCATTTCCCTCCGGGTTGAGCGGTATCGCGTACACGCCGTGGAAGTTGCCGACGAACATGGTCTTCGTCTTTCCGTCGTCCCAGAGGAACGGATCGATGGTGCCCTCGACGCCGACGTCCTGCGCACAGAACACCGGATGTCCCAGATCTGTCCAGGGTCCTGTCGGGCCCGGCGCGGTTGCCAGGCCGATGCAAGGATTTTTCTCGTCGTAGAGCGCGTAGTACAGCGAATAGGTGCCGTTGGACTCCGAGATGTCCGGGGCCCAGGCGAGTCTGCCGGGCGGGTGCCAGCCTGGCGCCTCGTCGAACACATCGCCGACGTACTTCCAGTCCACCAGGTCGAACGAGGTGAACACGGTCATGTTGTGCTCGCCCTGGCCATCGCCCCAGTCGTCGGCGGTGGCGTACATGTAATACCGGCCGTCTTGCGCGCGGATGACGGTCGGGTCGGCCGCCACCGGCTGCACGATCGACTGTGCAATCGCGGACGGCGCCGGCGCGAGCATCACAACGAGCAGAGCCAGGAGCGCGGGAACAGCGAGACGGCAGGCGCTTGCCCAACGGCGCCCGACGGTCGGTCTCGTGCTCGAATCCATCGGTTCAGCGGCCGGAGCCCCCCACGCGTGCATGTCGCTCCTTGCCACAACTCACCATTCAGGTCGCGGCAAACATATCCAGCTCAAGTTGAGGTTGAGACTTCAGCCACGCTGCGACATCGTGCTGTGACGAAACCGTGTTCGGCTGGTTATGCGCCCAGCGCGGCGAAGTCAGACAAATTGCAAGGTCTCGATGATCAACCGGGTGGCAGCGCGGCCCTCTGGGGTCGGTGTCAGCGGGTAGATGTGCAGGCCGGAGGGGCAGGTGTTGAGCTCTACTTCCGAACCCGCCGCGCTCGCTTGCTCGTGGAATCGCAAGGCATCCGGGTACAACATGTCGTGGGTGCCGATGTGCACCGTCGTCGGGGCAAGCCCACCGAGGTCGCCGTACATCGGGCTAACCTCTGGATGCGTCAGAGGTTTGTCCGGAGCCCACACCCGTGCGGCCATGTCCAAGGTGGACCGATTGAGCCATGGGTCGTGACGCTCGACGCGCGCGATGTCGGGATTGCTGAGGGACAGGTCGAGCCAGGGGGAGATGAGAACGAGGCGTTGGGGCGGGCGCAGGTTCCGGTCACGCGCGGTCTGTGCCATCAGCAGCGCCAGGC
Organism: Williamsia sp. D3; assembly: GCF_000506245.1. Lineage (NCBI taxonomy): Bacteria > Bacillati > Actinomycetota > Actinomycetes > Mycobacteriales > Nocardiaceae > Williamsia > Williamsia sp. D3. The sequence goes on from NZ_AYTE01000048.1 coordinate 60,717, forward strand.
CGCCGCCGGCGGAATCGCCGACCAGTGCGATGGGCGACCCGGGGTGTTCGGTCACCAGTCGCTGATACACCGCAGTGATGAACGGAAGGGCGTCCCGATGGTCGTAGCGGGGAGCAAGCCCGTACATCGGCACCTCGACCCGCATGCCGGCGTCGGCCAGCTGCGCTATGAAAGCCCAGTGCTGGGCACTGATCTCGCTGACGTACGCGCCGCCGTAGAAGTACAGCACCGTGGTCTGGGGGCGGACGCGACGCGGGGTGACGCTGTAACTACGGAAACCGCCGATCGAGCGGCGTTTGACGATGTGCGAGGTGTACATCGGTTCCGGGGGCGACACGACCTTCTTCGGCCGGTAGATCTGTCGGCGTGCGCGCTCCGCGGTGCTGGTGAGGGACAACCCGTTCAGCCTCAGCATCGTCGACAGTGCTTTCATCTGAATACTCATCTGTGTCGAGATTAGACCGTGGACCTGTGTTCAACCTGCAGCAACGTGTGAGATTTTGCTGATGATCCGGCGAGACCTATCTCACGGTCGGGTGGGTCGTGGAATCGGCACCTGGCCTCGGCGGTTGAGGTGTGGCGTGACCACACCAGCACTCTTCACGCCCATGACCCTGCGCGATCTGACCATCGCGAACCGCGCTTGGCTTGCACCGATGTGTCAGTACAGCTGCTTTGCCGAGGACGGCGTGCCCACGGACTGGCACCTGGTCCATCTCGCGCCCGGGCCACCGGCGGGTTCGGCCTGATTCTCACCGAAGCCGCCGCAGTCACGCCCGACGGGCGGATCAGCCCCCAGGACGCCGGAATTTGGAACGACGAACAGGCCGCAGGGTGGCGTCGAATCGTGGACTTCGTGCACGAGCAGGGTTCGGCGATCGGCGTCCAACTGGCGCACGCAGGTCGCAAGGCTTCGACGTACGCCCCGATGGCCGACGCCGAGGGCAGCATCGCCGAGGCAGACGGAGGTTGGGTGACCAGCGGCCCGTCTGCTGTTGCATTCGAGGGCTACGCCACGCCGTCGGCCCTGACCCGCGATGGCATCGCAGGCGTTGTCGATGCGTTCGCCGCCGCGGCGTCCCGGGCACATGAGGCCGGCTTCGACGTCGTCGAGATCCATGCTGCTCACGGGTACCTGCTCCACGAGTTCTTCTCGCCGTTGTCGAACATCCGCGAGGACGAGTACGGCGGCGATTTCGAAGGCCGCACCCGGATCTTGCTCGAGGTCGTCGAAGCCGTTCGGCGTGTGTGGCCTGACGGGAAGCCCCTGTTCGTGCGTCTCTCGGCGACCGACTGGACAGAGGGTGGGTGGACGGTGGACGACAGCGCTCGGCTGGCCGCGCTCGTCGAACCGTTGGGAGTCGACCTGATCGACGTCTCCAGTGGCGGGAATGTCCTGGCAGACATCCCGGTGGGCCCCGGCTACCAGGTCGACTTCGCCAAGGCCATTCTCGAGCAGTCGGGTGTTCCCACTGCGGCGGTCGGCCTGATCACCGAGCCGGGGCAGGCGGAGAAGATCCTCGAGGCAGAGTCCGCACACGCTGTACTGCTGGCCCGAGCTGGTCTCCGTGAGCCGGCGTGGCCACTGCGCGCGGCGCACGAACTGGGTCTGACCTGGCGAGAGGCCCCATACCCGCCGCAGTACACGCGTGGCGCCTGGCGTTGATCGATCCCGGGTTGCGCCTACACGCGATATCCCGACAATCGAGTAGGTGCCCCCGGATCTGCTGAGCCGCCCCGTCGATCGGTTCGAACGAAGGCTACGACGAGTGTCGGCGCTGTGCGTGGTGGTCGCCTGCATGATGTCGGTGCTCACGGGAGTCCTGGTGTGGGACATGGCCGAACGGTCACCCATCGCCGAGCCGGTGGGGGCGGTACGAGCGGTGACCGATGAGGCGGCCGTGCCCGCCACCGCCCAGACGATCGGTACCCCGGCCGTTGCGGTCCGGGCGCACTGGGAGTGGGAGTCGCAACGACGTGACGGTGTGATCGCAGTACCGGCAGGTACCCCCGCAGGCAGCAACCGCGACATCCCCGTCGACGAGAACGGCGACTGGGCACCGGCCGGTGCTGCTTTCGGGGGACCGATCCCACGAGTGGGACCCGCGGTGCTACTGGCCCTGCTGGTGGGCGTAGGCGGAATCGTTGTGATCCGGCAGGTGACCCGCAGAGCGGTCGAGCAGCGACACGACAGATATTGGACCGAACAACTCGCCCGTTTTTTCGCCACCCGGCCGGACTGACGGATCAGCAGCAGCGGCCCTGCGGATTCCGGTCCTGATCGCGGTACCGGGTACGCCAGTAATCGCGCTCGGTCATCGGGACATCGGCCGGGTGGCGCGCCCGGTGATGGGCGAGGTAGCGCGCGTAATCGCTGTCACCCATCATCGCTCCCACGTACCAGCGCACCGCGTCTGAACCGCGGCGGAGTACGTCCATCACGGGGCCGGCCTCGCTCCCTTGCTCGAACCGTGCCCGTTCGGATCACCCGTTGCAGAGGCCGTTGAGACCCTGTCGGTTTTCTCGAACTCGGCCCATTCCCGCTCGATCTGCTTTTCGGTGGGTGTGGCGATCAGGCCGCGGGGGGCAAACCTCTTCGACTCCACAGGGGTGTCCTCCGTGGTGGGGAGTCCTCCTGCCTGAATCGCTTTGACGCACACGAACGCTGCCGCGATGACGACGATCAGGACGAGTACCGCGAACACGATGGACAACGTGCCCTGGATGAAGGTGTTCCGGATGACGGCGTCGATCTCGCCGACATTCTTGGCGGTCTTGAAAGTGGTCTCCCCGCGGTCCTTCGCGTTCTGGAAATCGCTGTGCTGCTGCCAGTACCCGATGGCGGGATTGCTCGAGAAGATCTTCTGCCACGAGGCGCTCATCGTGACGATCAGGTCCCACGCCAGTGGGATGCCGGGAATCCACGCCCACTTGAACAGCCCGCGCTTGAGGACGATCACCAGCACGATCGTGAGTGCGATGGCCGCGAGCAACTGATTGGCGATGCCGAACAGAGGGAACAGGGTGTTTATGCCGCCGAGCGGATCGGTGACACCCATCAACAAGATCGAGCCCCACGCCGCGACAACGATGAACGTGCAGAGCCACGCGCCCGGTCGCCACGACGGATCCTTGAATCGCTTGCCGCCCTTCACATTGCTCAGTGCGTCCGAGAGCATGAACCGGGCGACACGGGTTCCGGCGTCGACGGTGGTGAGGATGAACAGGGCCTCGAACATGATCGCGAAGTGATACCAGAAGGAACGCAACGACTCCCCGCCGAATGCGCGCTGCATGGTGTCGGCCATACCCATCGCCAATGTGGGCGCGCCGCCGGTTCGGGAGATCACCGAACTCTCGCCCACGGCCTTCGCATCCTGCTCGAATTGTGCGGCCGTGGCAGGATCCCCGGGGAGATTGAGGCCGTTCACGTAGTCGGCTGCACCCTGCGGAGTCCCGTCGGTCAGTGCCTTCGGCGCGTTCATCGCGAAGTACAGATGCTGGTTCAGGATGCAGGCCGTGATCAGGGCCATGATGGCGACGAAGGATTCGGTCAGCATGCCGCCGTAACCGATGATGCGTGCCTGGCTCTCCTTCTCCAGCAACTTCGGCGTGGTACCCGAGGCGATCAACGAGTGGAAGCCCGACAGCGCGCCGCAGGCGATGGTGATGAACAGGAACGGGAACAGCGAACCTGCGAACGCCGGGCCCTGACCGCTGTGTGCGAACTCGCTGACCGCCGGGGCCTGCATCACCGGTCGTGCGATGACGATGCCGGCCGCGAGCAGCACGATGGTGCCGATCTTCATGAAGGTGGACAAGTAGTCGCGCGGCGCGAGCAACAGCCACACCGGTAGCACCGCTGCGGCGAACCCGTAGATGACGATGGCCCAGCTGAGGAATACCGGCGAGAGGCTGAACATGTCTGCGCCCCAGCTCGACTCACCGACCCATCGGCCGGAGATGATCGCGAACATCAGCAGCACGAAGCCGATCAGGGAAACCTCCGACACCCGGCCGGGACGCAGGAACCGCAGGTACATCCCCATGAACAAGGCGATGGGGATGGTCATCGCGATCGAGAACACACCCCATGGGCTCTCGGCGAGCGCGTTGACCACAACGAGTGCCAGGACCGCGATCAGGATGATCATGATGACGAATACGGCGATCATCGCCGCGAAGCCACCGATGTCACCGAGTTCGTCGCGGGCCATCTGGCCGAGGCTGCGGCCGCGGCGCCGCGTGGAGATCGACAGCACCAGGTAGTCCTGGACGCAGCCGGCGAATACTGCGCCGATGATGATCCAGATGGTTCCGGGCAGGTAGCCCATCTGCGCGGCGAGTACCGGGCCCACGAGCGGGCCGGCGCCCGCGATGGCTGCGAAGTGGTGCCCGAACAACACCCGCCGGTCGGTGGGCATGTAGTCCTGGGCGTTGTCGAGGACTTCGGCCGGGGTGGCGTGATCGTCGCGGGGCCGAACGACTTTCATCTCGATGAGGCGCGCGTAGAAGCGGTAGCCGATCACGTAGGTGCACAGTGCCGCGATGACAAACCAGATCGCGTTGACCGTCTCTCCGCGGACGAAGGCGATGATCGCCCAGGCGCACGCCCCGATGATCGCGATGATCGCGAACATGATGCGTTTGCCGACGGTCATCGGACTTCGGTCGACGATGGCGACGGGGGGAAGATCGGGATCGGTGCGGATGAGATCGATGTGGGGATCTCGGTCGCGTTCCTGAGTGACGGTCACCGTGGCTCCTGTGCGTTGTGGGCGGTAGGAGGATTCACGCCTGTTGTCTGCCACAAGCGCTGTATCCGGCGCCACCCTGACCCGTGGGTTCACGGACCAGTGTGGCGCCGGTCACTCTACGCCCGGACAGGAACAGTGATTTTCAGACCCCTTTCCGTGCCGAACGACCTCACTCACCGGTTGATTGTGCTCTTTCCCAGCGCGAGCCCACCGAACGCGATGACCAGCCAGACCCCGCTCACCACACCTGGGAATCCGGGCAGCCCGAATGCGCCGACGGTGGCGATGACGGGAAGAACCGCGAGCACGCTGACCACACCGATCCAGCGAGAGACCAGACGCTCGCCGAAGGCCATCCAGGCGACGGCACCTGCAGCGACCGTGACCCCGAGGTATCCGATGAACGAGCCGAAGTCGTTGAGAACGTAGAGCACGTACAGACCCGTCTTGTCGAAGGCGTCGTCCTCGGAACCGCCGTTGTACAGGCCCATCGCGCCCTTCCAGCCGTAACCCAGGGAGAGGGCGCCCGCGGATGCGGTGAAGCCGAGCGGGACGACGCGCGCCGCGGTGCTCGACGGGGTGCGGGGTTCGACGTGGCGCTTCCACGCGGCGGCCAGCACCAGGAGCAGGGCGACAGTGAGATAGCCGGTGATGATCGATGCGTGGGCTTTGCCGCTACTGACATCGTCGACAATGTCCGCGTTGTAGGGCGCGTTCTCGTCCCACTCGGGATGGAGATCGAAGGCCAGAGTGGCTGCCAATGCGCCGATTCCGGCAGCCACGCCCAACCACGGCCAGCGTCCCCTCGTCGCCGTCTCCGTGGTGTCGGTCAGTGCCTGGGTCGTGGGTGTGGTCATCGTTGTTCTCCTTTGTGTCGGGGTGCGGGCCGTTTCCGTCCGCGTTGTCGGAACTGTCGGGAATGGACATGACAGAACTGTCTGGGGGGACGTGTCCCGGTCGACAGGGACGCCGGTCCCTGGTTGCCGGGAAGTTCGCGTCTGCAGCGGTTTTCTGCGAATCGACGTGCCACGATGACCTGGTGAGAGCTACCGCCCACGGTCTCGCCGACAAGATCGGTGATTCCGCGCTTCGCCGGATCGCGCTGGTGCTCGGGGTCGGCGCGGTGACGTCCATCGTGGGCGCGCTTGTGCTCCACCATGAACTCACCGAACGTGTGAGTGCCGAGCCGATGTTCGCGAGCGATCTGGTGCTCGGTGCGGCGTGGCCCGTGGCGGGTGTGGTGCTGCTGTGGCACCAGCCGCGCAATCGCTGCGGATGGCTGTTGGTGGCGACGGGGTTGATCAGTGTCTACCTGCTCCTCGGGCAGTACAGCGTCTGGAGTGCGAAGGTCTCGCCGCTGCCGGGTTCTGCGGTGGCCGACTGGATTTCGATGTTCGGCTTCGGCGTCTATTTCATTGTGTTGCCGCTGCTCACACTGATGTTCCCGGAGGGCGGATTCGGGTCGCGGCCTGAGAAGATCTTGGCGATCTCCGCGCTTTCGGCCGCGATGGCGGCCGTCGGCGCGCGAATGGTGGTTCCAGGTCGCGCCGACGTCGACGCGGCAGTGCAGAACCCCATCGGTATTGATGTGCTGGAGCCGCTGAACTACGTGACGTTGGTGAGTTCGTTCTATTGCCTGGCGGTGGCGACGCCGCTCGCGGTGGTCGCGCTGGTGTTGCGGACGCGACGCGCGGTCGGGGTGCAGCGGGCGCAGTTGCAGTGGTTCATGGTCGGCGGCATCGTCATGGCCTGCGCGCTCATCTTGGCGCTCCTGCTCGGTGAGACCGGGCCGGGCAACGCCGCGTTTGTCATCGCGCTGCTGGCGCCCCCGGTAGCGGTTGTGTCGGCGACCCTTCGTTTTCGTCTGGTGGACGCCGAGTTCGCCCTGAGTCGTTCGATCGTGCTGGTCCTCGTGGTCGCTCTGGTGGCCGCGGGCGGCGGCCTGATGCTGTGGCGGCTGGATCCAGAGCTGGCAGGATCCCGAGCCGGAATCGCCCTGGTGGTGGTGCTTGTGCTGGGAGCCTTTGCCGTCCGCGCCGTGTTGCAACGGGTCATCGACAACTGGTGGTTCCCGCAACTGCGCGGCAGCCGCACTCTTGCGCCGCGGATCTCCGAGGCCGTGACGCTGTCGTCGGAGCCGCGTGCAGCGCTCACCGACTTGATCTCCGCATTGCGCACGGAGTTGCGTATGCCGTACGTGGCCTTCGACGGTGTGGTGCGGGCCGAACAAGGGATTCGGCCTGCCCATGTGGTAACCATCGACGCAATTGCGCTGGGACGCAGAGTCGGTCAGCTCGAGGTCGCACCGCGGCGCGTCGGCGAGGGGTTCAGCGCTGAAGAACGCCGACTCCTCGAACAGGTCGCGGCACACGCAGCGATGATGGCTTATGCCACGTCGCTGGTGGCCGAGACCGAGCACTCTCGTGCCAGTATCGTCGCGGCCCGGGAAGAGGAACGACGACGGCTGCGCAATGATCTGCACGACGGGGTGGGCCCGGGTCTTGCGGGGATCGCCCTGCAGATGGATGCACTGGCCGCCGAGCTCCGCCGAAAGGGTGATGATGCCCACGCGCACAAGGCCGATGGGATCCGGGACCGGGTCCGCGAAGCGGTGGTCCAGGTACGTGCGGTGTCTCGTGGTCTGCGGCCACCGGTTCTGGACCAGCTGGGGCTGGCACAGGCGCTGCGTCAACTCGTGGACGGTCTCGGTGCCATCGAAGGTGTTGTGCAGCTTGATGACATGGGTGAACTGCCTGCGGCCGCGGAGGTCGCCACGTACACCATCGCCGCCGAAGCGGTCACCAACGTCGTGCACCACAGCGCGGCGTCACGCGTGAGGATCGACGTGGAATGCGGCGAGGAGAATCTCGAACTCCGGGTCAGCGACAACGGTCGAGGAATGCCAGGCCGGCCGACACCTGGCGTGGGATTGATGAGCATGCGGCAGCGTGCCGCCGAAGTGGGTGGCCGCGTGGAACACCTTGCCGCCCAAGGGGGAGGAACCGTGGTGCGGTTGGTGGTGCCCATCGCGTCTGTCGCTGTGCCGAGAGAGGCTGTGCGTCAATGACATCGGTGCTCGTGGTTGACGACCATGCGCTATTTCGCGCAGGTATGCTCGCGGTGCTGTCGGCGATGGACGACGTCGAGGTCGTCGGGGAAGCCGCCGACGGCGAGTCGGCGCTCCGGGCCGTCGAAGAACTACGGCCGCAGGTGGTGCTCATGGACTTGCGGATGCCCGGTATCGGTGGGCTCGCGGCCACGGCGCGGGTGGTGGACAGGTATCCGGACGTCGCAGTGGTGGTCCTGACGATGAGCGAGGACCCTGACTCGGTCTTCGCAGCCCTGCGGGCCGGCGCCAGAGGCTATCTGCTCAAGGAAGCCGAGGCCGGTGATGTGCACCGCACGATTGCGGCGGTCGCCAGGGGGGAGGCCGTCTTCGGACCCCGCGTCGCCGAACAGGTGGTCGGGTTCTTCTCGGCGATGGCCCCGAACAGTGCTGGACCCCAGGCCTTTCCGGAGCTGACGAGCCGCGAGCGCGAAGTCCTGGAACTGATGGCCCGGGGTTTGGACAACGCTGCCATCGCCCGCCGGTTGTTTCTGTCCGAGAAGACCGTTCGCAACCGGGTCAGTGAGATCCTGGCCAAGATGCGTGCCCGGACGAGGGCGGAGGCGGTGGCCAGGGCGAGGGACGCAGGTGTGGGTGGGCAGCCAGACTGACGCACTAATTCTGCTGAGGTGGGGAGTCAAGTGTTCGCGCGTCACCGCAGCGACACGGTTAGGCGGCTTGGGTGATGTCGTTGTCGATCAGCTCCGCGAAGGCTTAGACAGATGTTTGGTAGTCGAGGGTGGGTCGGGTCGTTGGTTGAGCACGCCGGCCACTCGTCGAAGGTCGCCGGCGCTGTGGGCTTTCAGGTCTGATCCTTTGGCGAACCGGTAACGTAGCAGCCGGTTGGTGTCCTCTCTGGTGTTCCGCCCAGTGGATCGAGCAACGGACGTGCGCAACGACTTTCATCCGCGTGTCGTCGCGATATCTGACAGGATCGACACCGATCTCAGATATTCGCGTCTATACACATTGGGCAGTCGCGTATGGCTTCACCACCGCTTCGACGACGGGGCCCTGGGATTGTGCGCTTGTCGACGGGTGTGAGTACGGCCGGTGATGGTGAATCGTGCCGGTAGGAGTTTGTCGACCGTTGCGTGCTGCAACAGATTGACGTGAGGGTAGCGATTCTGAGGACCTCAGTGAAGCTGTGTTGGTCTCCTCCGGTCGAGGCGATTTCGATCATTTCCGGCCCTGGCTGGGCGGCCCATGGATTTGATGGTGATGACGCTTGGGCCTTTCCGATGCTTGCGAAGCGATCGATTTGCAACGGGTGCCACCGGGATTGCTGTTGCGGATTGGTGTCGGAGCTGGTGGTAGCCTGCGCCCGGCGGGGTGTGTGCGCTCTCCTAGTTGGCGAAAGATGTTGCTGGACAGAATAAATGTGACAATCCGCCCTTGCGAACATGCGTTCGAATGCGGTAATATGAAGGCATCAATCGGGCAGCTGGCGCAGGGTTTGATCGGGCGTAACTGCTGTGGGGGTCCCTGGGGAGGGGTATGAGGATGCGAATTCTCGACGTGGTCGACGATGTGATGGGGTTGGTCGTTCCGGATGACCCACCGGGTGTTGTGGGTCTGATCAAGGACTTGATCACCCTTCGCAATGCGACCGAGTGCAAGTTGTCTGCTGCAGCAGCGCATATCGAACGGCTGGGGATAGCGAAGAAGTCAGGGTCCACCACCTCGAAGTTGTTGCAAGCCAATGGGGTGGCTCCAGCGGTTGCATCACGGTGGTTGCGGATCGGGATCGGACTGACCGGTTTGGATCGCACCGCCGGTTACTTTCGCGATGGATTCCTGTCGACCGAACATGTTGATGCGGTGGTCAGGGGGCGCGCGCACGTCGCGGCCCGGGCCGGCTCCGAGATGGTTGCTGAGGATCGAGCGGACATCGAACGGAAATTGTTGAGCCACGCCATCTCCGGCGCCTCGCCCGACGAGGTGGGCAAGGCCGCGCGCAAGCTCGGAAATCAGATCTCTGGGAACACGGGTGGGCTCCCGGCGTCCGAGAATCCGGCGATGAACACTGTGGACTGTGCAGTTGTCGACGGTCGGTTCGTGGGAAAGTTCGATCTCGATGCGGTGATGGGAGAGAAGATGCGATCTGCCCTGAACGTCTGGAGCAAGCCGCGCCCGGAGCCCGACGGAAGTGAAGATCGCCGGTCCCCAGCGCAGCGCAGAGCCGATGCCCTGCACCAGCTATTGGACTGCGGTGGTGGACGAACATCGGCGCCGGCCCCGAGAACGGAAGTGATCGTGACTGTTCCGGCCGATGAACCCGATCGCGCATCGTTGCGGTGGATGGGTCCCATCACCGAAGCCACTGCCGCCGCGCTCGCCTGCGACTCGTCCATCACATCGGTGACCTTGGACGGCCAAGAGGTGCCGATCGACATGAGCCCACCACGCCGCCTCTTCACCGGGCTGCTGCGCAAGGCGATCATCATCCGGGACGCGTGCTGTGTGAAATGCGGGGCGCCGGCGGAATGGTCCGACTGCCATCACATCGTTCACTGGCAAGAAGGTGGCCCGACCACCCTGGAGAACGGGTGCCTGTTGTGCCGCACCTGCCACCGCGCAGTTCACAGTACGGACTGGGACGTTGTCATGGGGCCAGACAAACACCCATGGCTGCTACCGCCCGCCGACGTGGATCCGCTGCGAAAACCCCTGCCGGCCTACAACCGTAGGACGCTCACCCTCGCTGCGTGAAGGCGGCCGAACCGCACAAAGCTGCAAGACCACACCGAACTGCTGGGCCGATAGATAGATAGCTAGACCCACTCGCAGCCGGCCCACGGCCGGAACCGCGATGGAACATTGACAACTCCACAGTGTGAACCGCCCGCGATCAGCGGACGGTGCGAGCCAGTGTCAGGCCCCGGGCGAGTCTGCGGATGTTGTCGGCGATGTCCCGAACCCGTCCCACGAAAGTGTCGTGCGTGACGCCGGAAGAGTGTGGCGTCATCAGCAGATTGGGGAGTTCGGCAAAGGGCAGATCGCCCGGCACACCGCGACCATCCGAGCCGGGGTACGAATACCAGACGTCGATGGCGGCCGCACGAATGGTTCGTGCTGAGGGCATCGTAGAGAGCCCGCTGCTCAACAAGTGGCCCCCGTCCGACGTTGATCAAGACTCCATCCGAACCGAGGGCCTCGAACTCCGCGCGACCGATCATTCCTCGCGTATGGGCGTTCAGCGGTGCCGAGACAACAACGACGTCGGACTCGGTCATCAGGCGGCCCAGATCGGCGGCGTCGCCCGCCCATGACAGGCCCTGTGCTTCGGCGTCGACGGTGCCGCGACCGGTGACCGCCGACGCGGTGCAGCCCAACGTGCGCAGCAGGTTCCAGCTCTTCGATCCGATGTGGCCGAACCCCACGAAGCCGATGTGCGCGTCGCGCATGGTGAGGGGCTGGGGAAGGGAGTCGTCGTACACCGATGTCGCCCACACTCCTTGGCGGAGTGCCCGGTCATGGGCGAGGAAACCACGGCGCAGCATGACGGACGTGGACAACACGTATTCGGCGATCGAATCCTCGTGATGGAACGTGTTGGCGACTTTGGTGCGAGGCCCGAGCGCGTCGAATGCGACATTGTCGGTGCCCGCCCCTGCCACGTGCACCAGTTGCAGTCGCGGGGCGGCGGTTGCCATTGCTGTGGTGAACCTGCCGCCCACATACACATCGGCTGCCGGGAGATCGCTGACGATCGCCTGCTCGTCGAAGCGTTGGTGCCACCGGACCTCACTCTCGGCAGGCAGCAAGCTCTCGAACAACTCACGATGCGGCAGCAGATTCCGGTCGCCGACGACGATCACCATCCGCCCCAATGGATCGCTCATGCCCGAACCAGTGCTGGACGCTTGCTGTCGAAGCTCCAACCCGGTACCAGGAACTGCATCCCGACCGAATCATCGCGGGACCCCAGACCCTCGCGGAGGTACAGCTCGTGTGCGAGCTCGACCTGGTCCATGTCGAGCTCGACACCGAGTCCGGGCCGGTCGGGAACCGTGAGGTGACCGTCGATGATGTCGAACGGCTCCTTGGTGATCCGCTGACCGTCCTGCCAGATCCAGTGGGTGTCGATGGCCGTGATGTCGCCGGGTGCGGCAGCGGCAACGTGGGTGAACATGGCCAGTGAGACGTCGAAGTGGTTGTTGGAGTGCGATCCCCACGTCAGGCCCCACACATCGCAGAGCTGCGCCACCCGCACCGATCCGGCCATCGTCCAGAAGTGGGGATCGGCCAATGGGATGTCGACCGCTCCGGATCGGATGGTGTGCCCCAACTCCCGCCAGTCGGTGGCGATCATGTTGGTGGCGGTGGGCAGCCCGGTGGCCCTCTTGAACTCACTCATCACTTCACGCCCGGAGAAGCCGCCCTCGGGTCCGACCGGATCCTCGGCGTAGGCGAGCACGTCGCGCAGTCCGCGGCAGGTCTCGATCGCCTCCGAGAGCAGCCAGCCGCCATTCGGATCAAGCGTGATGCGCGCGGCCGGGAAGCGTTCGGCGAGCGCGGTCACCGCGGCCGCTTCCTCCTGGGGGGCGAGAACCCCGCCCTTGAGTTTGAAGTCGGAGAAGCCATAACGATCGTGCGCGGCCTCGGCGAGGGCGACGACAGCCTCGGGGGTCAGCGCCTCCTGGTGCCGTAGTCGAAGCCAGTCGTCGGACTCACCGGAACCGTCGAGGTAGTCGAGTCCCGTCTTGGTGCGGTCGCCGACGAAGAACAGATATCCCAGTGCCTGCACGCGCTCACGCTGCTGGCCGTCGCCGAGGAGGGCGGCAACCGGCACTCCGAGATGTTGGCCCAACAGGTCGAGCAAAGCGGATTCGACAGCGGTGACGGCGTGGACAGTGGTGCGAAGATCAAACGTCTGATTGCCTCGCCCACCCGAGTCACGGTCGGCGAAGGCGCGCCGCATGTCGCCGAGAATTGCGTTGTGGTCGCCCACGTGGCGTCCGACCACCATGTCGATTGCGTCGCACAGGGTCTGACGAATCGGCTCGCCGCCCGGCACCTCGCCGACCCCGGTGTTCCCGTCGGCATCGGTGATCATCACCAGGTTCCGGGTGAAGAACGGAGCATGTGCCCCGGACAGGTTGAGCAGCATGCTGTCGCGGCCGGCGATCGGGATCACCCGCATCTCGGTGACCGCGGGAGCACCACGCGATAATCGCGATGTGGCTGATGACGTCATGGTGGAGCCTTTCGCTGTTGTGATTTCAGATGATCTGCTGCCCGATGAGCAGGACAGCCCCCACCGAGGAGATGGCGATGGAGAGCCGGCGCAGCCGCACCGGGTCGAGCAATGTGTTGACGAATCGAGAGGCCGCGTAGCCCAGCACAATCGCCGGGATGAGAATCAGGAACATCTCGGCGTTCTCCCGTTCGATGGCACCGGCGGCGGCCAGCACCGCGATGGACATCAACGACCCGACCAAGAAGAACGCGCTCATGTTCCCGCGCAGCCGGGGGCCGCTTGATCCCTGCAACACCAAAGCCATCGGCGGACCACCGATCGAGGTCGCGGTGCCGAGCAGACCCGACGCAGCGCCCGCAGTCGCGAGGTTTCGTCGCCGCGGCGGTGGCGCCCAGCCCATCGTCGCCATGACTACACCGGCCAGCACCACGGCCGCGAGCAGCAACGCGAGCCCGCGTTCGGGCAGGAAGATCAGCAGCAATGCCCCCGCGATGGTGCCGGGGACACGCCCGGCCAGCGCCCACCCGGTGCCCCGGAGGTCGAGGCTCTGCCGTTCATGGACCACCACGAGCAGCGTCACCACCACCGCGGACATGATCAGCGTGCCCGGGATGAGCGATGGGTCGACGAGGGCGACGATCGGGGCGGCGAGCATACCCATGCCGAAGCCGATGGATGCCTGCATGCAGGCGGCAGCAAACACCGCCACGCTGATCACGACCAGAGCGGCGATGCTCACCCGACCGCGGCGGGCATGCCGAGCGACACCGTGTTGCGCGGGTGGAAGCACTCGGCCACGTGTGCCGGACCGCTCAGCGCTGCCCGGATCGACTTGCTCTGTGGAACGTCGGTCGCGACGGGCGGCGCCGACTCCGCGCATTCGGAAGTGGCGTGCATGCAACGAGTACGGAAGCGGCAGCCCGACGGCGGGTTGAGCGGCGAGGGCACTTCGCCCTCCAGGATGATCCGGGTGCGCCGGGTTCCGGGGTCGAGGGTGGGCGCCGCGGACATCAGTGCCTCGGTGTAGGGGTGCATCGGTGTGTCGAAAACTCGTTCGGTGGGCCCTGTTTCGACGATACGACCGAGATACATGACGGCGACGCGGTCGGCCACGTGCCGCACGACCGACAGGTCGTGCGAGATGAAGACGTAGGAGATGCCGAGTTGCTGCTGCAGGTCGTTCAGCAGGTTGAGCACCTGGGCCTGCACCGAGAGGTCCAGTGCCGACACCGGCTCGTCACAGATGACCACCGACGGGTTGAGAGCCAGCGCTCGGGCGATTCCCAACCGCTGGCGCTGCCCACCGGAGAACTCTTGTGGTGAGCGGTGCTCGTCGCTGGGGCGTAGACCCACCAGATGCAGGAGTTCGCGCACCCGAGCGGCCCTGTCTCGCTTGGACTTGTAGAGCGTCTTGTGGGTCCGCCACGGCTCGGAGATGATCTCGGCGGCCGTCATCCGGGCGTTGAGTGAGGCATACGGATCCTGGAACACCATCTGGACGCGGCGACGCAGGGCGAGCATGTCCTTGCCTTTGAGGGTGTACGGATCGACGCCATCCCAGCTGACCGTCCCGGCGTCGGGACGCTCCAGCATCATCAGAGTGCGGGCGAGAGTTGATTTGCCACAACCTGATTCACCGACCAGACCCAGCGTCTCGCCAGGGGCGAGATCGAGGTCGATCCCGTCGAGCGCCTTGAGCTCGGTCTTGCCGTCTTTGCCCGCCGGCACCCGGAACGTCTTGGTGAGGTCGCGGACCTCGAGGACCGACGATCCCGTCGACCTCGGTTGTGTGGACTCAGACATTGCCGACCTCCTCGGTGAAATGGCATGCCGCGGAACGGCCGGTGGCGATTGACTTCAGTGCAGGTCGGGAGGTGGCGCAGATGTCTTGCGCCAGGGGGCATCGGGCCTGGTACACGCACCCGGTCGGGATCGAGTGCAGGTCCGGGGGAGTACCACCGATGGACTTGAGATCGTCGCCCCGTTTGGCGTTCACGGGCACCGAGTCGAGCAGCCCCTTGGTGTAGGGGTGTCTCGGACGGGAGAACACCTCGGCGACCGGCCCGGTCTCGACGACGTTGCCGGCGTACATGATCGCCACACGGTCGGCCTGCTCGGCCACCAGTGCCAGGTCGTGGGTGATCAAGATGACCGCCATGTCGAACTCGGCCCGCAGGTTCTGCAACAGGGACATGATCTGTGCCTGCACGGTGACATCGAGCGCGGTCGTCGGCTCGTCGGCGAGGAGCACCTTGGGGCTCAGGGCCACCGCCATCGCGATCAGCAGTCGTTGGCGCATGCCGCCCGAGAATTGATGGGGGTAGGAGTCGATACGCGACTCGGGCTCGGGGATGCCGACGTGCTCCATCAGCCGGATGGCCTCGTGTTTGGCGGCCCGCGCAGACATCCCGCGATGGATACGGAACGGCTCGGCGAGCTGGGTACCGACCGTGTACACGGGGTTGAGCGCGGTCAGTGCGTCCTGGAAGACGATTGCCAATTCGGTTCCGGCGACCTGGCGGCGCTTGCGTTTGCTCGCCGTCGTCAGGTTGGTGTCCCCGAGCATCACCGTGCCATCGGTGACATCCGCGATCGGGTCCAAGAGCCCGACCAGGGCTTGGGCGGTCATGGACTTGCCGCATCCAGACTCGCCCAGCAGGGCCAGCGTCTCGCCGCGGCGGGCGACAAACGAGACGTGGTCGACGGCCCGCACCACCCCGGTGGGAGTGCGCAGGTCGACCGTCAGGTCGGTGACGTCCAGGGCAATCCGCTCGTCGGCGGTGGTCGCGCCGGGATCGGCGATGGCTGGTGCGCTCATGCGACTGCCTTTCGTGAGGAGAACAGACGGCGGCGGGCACGCGGCACGGTGAGGCGCCAGCGCTGGCCGGGATCAGTGGCGATCCGGGCCCACGCCGCGAGGATCGTGGCGGACACCGTGGTCACCACGATGGCCAGACCTGGGAAGAACGACAGCCACCATGCGGTCTGCAGGTAGGTGCGTCCCTGCGACACCATCAGGCCCCAGCTGATGTCCGGGGGCTGGATTCCGATGCCCAGGAAGCTCAGCGACGATTCGGCCAGCATGACAAAACAGAAGTCGAGGGTGGCAACGGTGAGCAGGGTGGGCAGCAGGATAGGCAGGACATGCGAGCGGATGATCGATCCACTGCTGGCGCCGAACGTGCGGGCGGCATCGACGAAGACCCTGCTCTGCAGTTCGGCCGACTCCGCCCGTGCGGTACGCAGATAGATGGGGATGCGTGTGAAGGCCAGCACCAGAACGATATTGGCCGCACTCGGCGAGAACACGTAGAGCACCACGACCGCCAGCAGCAGGGAAGGAAAACTCATGATCACGTCGGCGACCCGCATCGCGGTGGTCTCGCGCCAGCCGCGGTGGTAACCGGCCCACATGCCGATCACCGAACCGATGACGCAAGAGATCACCACGGCGGGCAGGGCCACCATCATCGTGGTCTGACAGGCGACGATCAGACGGGCCAGCATGCTGCGACCGAGCGGGTCGGTGCCGAGCACGTTCATCCAGCCGGTGTCGAGGTTGAACGGGGCCAGATTCGACTGGTCGAGGTTCTGATCGGTGGCGGCGCTACCCACCAGCCACGGCCCGAAGCACGCGACGAGAAGGACAAAGGCGAGGATGCCTGCGGCGACCGTGGCCATCGGATCCCGCAGCAGCAGTCGCCAGAGGGGCATCCTGTTGGACGGAACCTTGCCTGCGGCAACGGAATCGCCGGTGATGTCTGTGGGCGCGACAAGCGAACCGGTGGGATCGGTGACTGTGGACTCGGACGGTCCGGTGACAATCGACATGACGTTCTCCTAGACCTTGACCTTTTCGCGGACCCGCGCGTCCAGCAGCGCGTAACCGGCGTCGATGACGACGTTGAGGATGAAAATGCTGACAGCGGTGAGCAATACGGCGGCCTGCAGCACTGCGAAGTCGCGTTGCAGGATCGAATCGATCATCAGCTTGCCGATGCCGGGCCAACCGAAGATGGCCTCCACCACTACCGCACCGTTGACCAGCGCGACTGCGAGGTCGCCCGCCACGGTCAACGCCGGCGCGGCGGCGTTTCGCAGCGCATGGTGCGTGACGACGCGCATGTCGCCGGCCCCTTTGCTGCGAGCAAGTCGCACATACGGCGCGGAGAGCGCCTGCACCATCGCGCCCCGGACCACCTGGGTCAGGACTCCCAGCGGCCTGATCAGCAGTGTGGCGATCGGCAGTATCCAGGAGAGGGTGCTGCCCGTACCGGACGTGGGCAGCCAGCCCAGGACCACCGCGAAGATCCAGATGCCGGTGATGGCGAACCAGAAGTCGGGGACGCTCGCCGCCGTCATCGACAGCAGCGACGAGAAGCGGTCGGCAAGTGAGTTGGGCCGGAAAGCCGCCCAGCAACCCAGGATCACCGCGCCGACGATGGCCAGCAACATGGTGAAGAACGCCAGCTGCAACGTCGCGGGAAATGCCCGCAAGGCCATCTCGGCGGCCGACTCGCCGGTGCTTAGGGACTCGCCGAAGTCCAGGTGGACCACGCCGCCCAGGTAGTCGAGCATCTGGTTCCAGACGGGCTTGTCGAGACCGTTCTCGGCCGCGAACTCGGCACGCTGATCCGGGGTCGCAGACACCGGGAGGTAGAGGTTGGTGGGATCACCGGTGAGTCGGGCGAGCAGGAAGACACCGAAGAGCACGACCAACAGAGGGATGAGGCTGGTGTACATGCGGCGTCGCAGGAAGGCGAACATCTCTCACCGCTTTCTCGAGGACATGGGGCTGGTCATGACAGGTTCCTTCAGGTGGTGTGGAAAGCGGGGTCAGTCGTTGCCGGAGGCGGTGGCATGGGTCATCTCGGCCAGTCGCATCTCGTCGCCGGTTGCCGAGTTCGGTTGATAGCAACCGACGGAGCCTTGGCCAGTACCGCGTTCATGTGAGCGAGGTAGGCGTACTGACGGATCTTGCTCGGTTCGTCGGCGAGGACCGCGGCGAACGCCCCCTGGCGGGCATCGCCGGTCTGGTTCTGGGCCGTCTCTATCTCGGCGTCGAACTCGGGCGTGCCATAGGTGCTCTGGTAGCCATCGCTCAGCAGGTATTGCTCGGCGGTGAACTGGGCATCACCGGCCTGGTTGCCGTGCTGGATCATCAGCAGGATCGGTCCCTCGTCGGGGAAGGGCCGGATCTGATAGAGCATCTGGCCCGAGGTGTCCATCATCTCGATCTTGACGTTGAGACCGATCTGGTCGAGTGAGTTCTGGATGACCTCGATGGTCTCGTTGATCTTCGGGTACATACCTGTGCGCCCGATGAGCTTGATCTGCTTGTCGACCGGGACCCCGTCTGCTTTGGCCTCGGCCACAAGCGTTTTCGCGCGGTTGAGGTCGTAGGGGGTGGCAGAGATCGTGTCGTTGAACCCGATGATGCTCGGGCCGACGAGCTGTGCCGCCGGATCTCCGAGGCCGCGGAAGAGGGCCTTGATGATCCCGTCGCGATTGATCGACAGGTCGATGGCCTCGCGTACCCGGTAGTCGTCGAGCGGTGGTTCATCCGCCTGCATCCGCAGCGCGGTGGTCTCGTTGTTCGGGTACGAGACACCCAGGTCCCCGGCGCCGTCTTCCGGGCCCAGGTAGGTGGCTATCTCCGCCTCGTCGTTGGTCACCATGGCTGCGCGCACGCTGCCCTCGGTACGCCACTGGTACACCGCACGGCTGTACTCCGGGGTGGGGCCGGCGTACTCGGGATTGAGCGCGAGAGCCAGCTTTTGCCCCGGATCCCAGTAGTCGACCCGGTAGGGGCCGGTGCCGATCGGGATACGTACCTTGTCTGCGGTGTCGGTACTGGTCGGGACCATCTCGATGAACGAGACACGCAGCGGCAGAATCGGATCCGGAGTGGGGGTGGTCACTGTCACCGTCGCCGGATCGGTTGCTTCGACGACCAGTTCGTCGTCACCGAACACGTAACCGTCCACCTCGCAGCCGATCGTGGAGTTGATCGTGCGATTGATGGAGAAGGCGGCGGCTTCGGCATCGAAGGGCGTGCCGTCGCTGAATCTGACGCCCTGGTGGATTCGGAACGTCCAGGTGTTGGGAGAGGTCTGCTCCCATGAGTCGGCCAGCTTCGGCTCGAGGTCACCGGTATCGGGATTGCGTTCGATGAGCGGCTCGGTGATGTTGGACCGGACCACGGGACCCGTGGCCGTCAGCGAGGCGTCGCACGGCTCGAGCGTCGGAGGCTCCTGCGGGAGCACGATGCGCAGGGTGTTCGGGTCGGCAGCGTCGGTCTGTGTCGAGTTGGCAACCGAACAACCGGTGGCCAGAGCGGCCACGGCGGCCATGGCGACGACCGCCCGTACGGAATGGCGTCGGGATGCCGGCTGCGGGGCTGCGGCGTGCATGGGTCCTCCGTTGATGATGGTGAATCGCGTCGATCGAGACGCTGACCGTTTGTGACGGTAGCCACAACCTAGAAGTGCCCCGAGGAGGCGTCAACAGGCCAAAAGGCCTGCAAACCGCCATTTCTGTCGGTGATGGGCGTCACTGGATGTCTCATCTGGTGACACGACTCACCTGCAATATAGCCTCTGACCTGCCGCATTACGGATTGCTTGTCGCCGAGCCCGTTCGGCGACCAACCCAGTGATGCCGTTTGGGTATCAGTCCATGTTATTTACGAGTTGGACAGGTATTCCTGAGGCGGCTTACCGTACGGGTAACTCGATGAAGACCATGATGGTCTTTCCCTGTCGTCAGGAGGCACGATGGCCGATGTCGCACCAGTCGCGGCACGACCGGCGAAAAGCGCTGCGCCACAGCAGTATCGCGACTCGGAGGACCAGGCGGGACGGGTGCTGCAGGTCGGTCCGCTCAAGCCGTCGCTCGCTGAGTCCCTGGCAGCCGGCTACGGAGCGTTGTTGCTCCCGGACGACAGTTCCCGAGAGGGCTTCCTCGCCACTCGGGGCGATGCCGTCGCCGCTGTTGTCACCTCTGGCCGCACGGGCGTCGACGCGGCACTGATGGCGCAGTTGCCGAACCTCGGCGCGATCATCCACTTCGGCGTCGGTTACGACACCACCGACGTCGAGGTTGCCCAGAAGCGGGGCGTGGGCGTGAGCAACACCCCGGACGTCCTCACCGATTGCGTTGCGGACACTGCGGTGGGACTGCTCATCGACACGCTGCGCGGTTTCTCTGCCGCGGACCGCTACGTGCGGGCCGGCCGGTGGGCGAGCGAGGGCAACTTCCGCCTGACGCGCAAGGTGACCGGCGCCCGAGTCGGAATCATCGGACTCGGCCGCATCGGTTCGGCAATTGCCGAGCGTCTCAAAGGCTTCGGGTGCAGCATTGCCTACCACAACCGCCGCGAGATAGTCGGCTCGCCGTATCGGTACTCATCGTCGCCGGCCGAACTGGCGGCGTCGGTGGACGTACTCGTCGTGGCGGCCTCAGGTGGTGAACACACCCGGCAGCTCGTCGATCGTGATGTCCTCGAGGCGCTGGGGCCCAACGGCTTCCTGGTGAACGTGGCGCGGGGCAGCGTGGTCGACGAAGAAGCGCTGGTCGACCTGCTCACGTCGGGCGGTCTGGCCGGCGCGGGTCTCGACGTGTTCGCCGACGAGCCGCATGTTCCGGCAGCGCTCGTCGGCCTCGACAACGTGGTGCTGCTGCCCCATGTCGCCAGTGGCACCACCGAGACCCGCGCCGCGATGGAAGCCTTGACGCTGGCCAACCTCGACGAGTATCTCGCCCAGGGCACGCTGAGGACGGCCGTCCTGCAACCTGAACCGAAAGGAAGGCCGCGCCCATGAGCGTTGTGCTGAGCTATGTTCCCTCTACAGAGGGGCGCGGTGCGTTGTCGTTCGGTTTCGCCGAGGCACGCATGCGCGGAACGGATCTGATGGTCATCGCCGAGGACGACAGCGGATCGTCTCCGGAGTTCGAATCAGATCTCGACGCTGCACGCCAGGCCGCCGGGGCGGCCGATGTGGTTTTTGCGATCGAGCCAAACGACCCGGCCCTCTCTCACGCCGACAATCTCATCGACGCGTCGTATCGCGACGATGTCGAGCTCATCGTGATCGGTATCCGTCGCCGTTCACCGGTTGGCAAGTTGCTGACGGGCAGCGCCATGCAACGGGTTCTGCTCGACGCGCAGTGCCCGGTCGCGGCAGTCAAACCCCCGGTTCGCTCCGCTGTGTGACAACTGCTTCACGGTTCGAAGTCATATCCATTCGCGTTGCGGTAGAACGTCTTCCATGATCCGTGCCAGTGCCGGATTCGGATTGTCCGGGCGCCACGCAGCATTCATCTGAACCGGGCGGTCTCGAACCGCTGTCACCTCTTTGAAGACGACGCCCTCAGGGTGCATGGTGGCGGCTGATTCGGGCACCAGCGCCATCCCGAGACCGGACCTGACCAACACCAGCATGGTGTGCACCTGGGTGACGTACTGGACGTAACGCGGTGTCGCGCCGACGATGGTGAACGTGCTGATCAGCAATTCGTGGAAATAGCGGGCGTCGACGGGGGAGTACATCACCACGGGACGGTTGTCGAAGTCCTCGATGGTGAGGTGCTCGGCATCGATGAGATCGTGATCCGCGGGCAAGGCGGCGATCAGCCGCTCGTGATGGATCGGCCGGCTGCTGATACCTGGGCGGGTCATGATGGGGCGCACGAGCCCCAGGTCGAGCTCTCCACCCGACAGTGACTCGATCTGGGCGGAAGAGACCATCTCGCGCAGAACGAGTTTGACGTCGGGTAGTACCTCGCGGGCGGTGGCGAGCAACCGGGGCAGTACCGCATGCGCAGAAGCGCCCGTGAATCCGATGATGACCGTGCCGAGATCGCCGGCGGGCACCCGGCGCACGGTCAGTACTGCGCTCTCGGACAGCCGCACGATGCGGCGGGCGTCGGGCAAAAATGCTGACCCGGCGGCGGTCAGCGTGACCGAACGACTGGTCCGGTCGACGAGTTGCACCCCGAGCTCGTTCTCCAGTTGCTGGATCTGCCTGCTCAGTGGCGGCTGCGTCATGTGAAGACGTTCGGCAGCTCGGCCGAAATGAAGTTCTTCGGCGACGGCGATGAAGCAGGTGAGGCGAGCCAGCGAGAACATTGATCCACTCCCGGTATCGGAATTGGGCGCGTAAGCGGCCCAGTGGATCAATGTACGCGCCGGTTCAGCGCCGGACGAGCGGGTTCACCAGCGTGGGCAGGTGTTCTCGAACGACGGGTCGATGGTTTTCATGTAGCCGGTGTCGTCGCGGTCCCGGATGCCGCAGTCGAGATACTGCTGGTGCAGAGCCGCGAGGGCATCTTCGTCGATGTCGACACCCAGTCCCGGACCAGTCGGAACCGGTACTGCGCCATCGACGATGGACAACGCTCCTGCTCGTACGACGTCCTCGGTCTTCCACGGCCAATGAGTGTCACAGGCGTAGGACAGATTGGGTGTCGCGGCGGCCAGGTGGACCATGGCGGCGAGGCTGATGCCCAGATGCGAGTTGGAATGCATCGAAAGGCCCAGACCGAAGGTCTCACAGATCCCGGCGAGCAACCGAGACCGTTGCAGGCCACCCCAATAGTGGTGGTCGGAGAGAACCACGGACACCGAGTTCTGCCGGACCGACGGTTCGAGCTGGTCGAAGGCGACCACGCACATGTTGGTCGCCAGAGGCGTTTTCGCTTCCGCCGCCACGTCGGCCATGCCCTGCAGGCCCGGTGTCGGGTCTTCGAGGTACTCGACGACGCCGGCGAGTTCGGACGCCACCTCGATCGAGGTCTCGACCGTCCACGCCGCGTTGGGGTCCAGCCGCAGCGGCAGGTCGGGGAATGCCGACCGTAGCGCCTTCATCGCCGCGATCTCCTGCTCGGGAGGAAACACGCCACCCTTGAGCTTGATCGCCTTGAATCCGTACGTTCCGATCATCCGCTGCGCCTGCCGGACGAGACCCTCCGGGTCGAGCGCCGCACCCCACTCGTCGGGGTCTGCTCCGGGATGGCCGGCCCACTTGTAGAACAGGTACGCACTGAACGGCACCGCGGTGCGCACGGCGCCGCCGAGAAGATCAGATACCGGGCGGCCCAGGGCCTTGCCTTGGATGTCGAGGCACGCGACCTCGAAGGGTGACAGCACCCGGTCGGTGGTGCTGGCGGTGGTGATCATGCCGGCCACACCGTCCCCGCCGCTGACCGACAGCGTGCCCAGGGTGGCATCGATGGTCGTTCGCAGTGCGTTGAGCGCGAACACATCGTGTCCGGTGATCGCCTTCGCGGACGCCTCGAGCCGAGCCAGATGCGCAGTGTCGGCGTAGGTTTCGCCCAGCCCGACGATTCCGGCGTCGGTGTCGAGCTGGATGATCGCCCGGAGTGCGAAGGGCTGGTGGACGCCTACGGTGTTGAGCAGCGGCGGATCGGCGAAAGCGACCGGTGTGATGCGGGTGCCGGTGATCCGGATCGGTCCAGTGGGCATCAGACCGCGACGGCCGGTGACAGGGCGCCTTCGAGGACGGCCCGGCCGGCAGCGGTGATCTCGATGAGCTCCTGCTGGTGCGCCTGTGTCAGCGGCACGAGCGGTGCGCGAACCGGTCCGGCATCGAGACCTTCCATCGTGACGCCGAACTTCACCATCGACACCGCGTAACCGGGGACCTGGTTGCGTAGGCGGACCAGCGGGTGGAAGAACTTGCGCAACAGAGCTTCTGCGAGTTGATCGTCCCCGGACTCCAGGGCGTTGTAGAACGCCAGCGCGATCTCAGGGGCAAACGCGAAGGTTGCCGAGGAGTACAGGGTGACGCCGATGGCGCGGTAGGCCTGCTGGGTGATCTCGGCAGTGGGCAGACCGTTGAAGAACAGGAAGTTCTTGCCCGAAGGTGCCAGGGCGTCCTTGACGGCCATCACGATGCGGGCGACGTTGTCCAGGTCGCCGGTTCCGTCTTTGAACCCGATGACGGTGGGCAGCTGCGCCACCTCGACCGCGGCAGCCTCGTTGTAGACGGCCGAACCGCGGTTGTAGACGATGAGCGGTAGATCGGTGGCGGCAGCGACGGTGCGGGTGTACTCCACGAGCCCGGCGGGCGGCATCGTCACGAGGTACGGCGGTAGCAGCAGGATGCCATCGGCGCCCGCGGCCTCGGCGCTACGCGCGAATTCCTTTGCCTGGACCAGCGATCCGCCGGCTCCGGCGAAGACAGGCACCCGTCCGGCCACGACCTCGACCGCCGTTGCGACGATCTTGCTGAACTCGTCGAGCCCCAGAGCATGGAATTCGCCTGTGCCGCAGGCAACGAATACCCCACCGGGTCCCGCGGCGACACCCTTGTCGAGGTGCTCGGCAAGCAGGGTGTAGTCCACATCCCCGGACGGGGTGAACGGGGTGACGGGAAAGAACAGAACTCCGTCGAGCATCAGATTTCTCCTTGAATGGGTGGGGTTGGTCAGTCTTGGACGAGGCGGCCGTCGATGCGGCGCCACAGCTGATCGGGGTTGCGTCGGCGATTGCCGACGGCAGCAGTGCGGGTGGGACGTCCTGGTAGGCGACCGGCCGCAGGAACCGCTCGATGGCAGTTGATCCCACGGACGTGGTACGCGAATCGGACGTCGCTGGATACGGGCCGCCGTGGACCATGGCGTGGCCGACCTCGACCCCGGTGGGCCAGCCGTTGAACAGGATCCGGCCTGCCTTGAGTTCAAGAACACTCATCAGCTCGCCCGCCGCCACGAGGTCGTCGTCGTCGCAGTGCACCGTTGCGGTGAGCTGGCCTTCCAGACGTGCGGCGACGGCGCGTACCTGGTTCGCGTCAACGCATCTGACCACCAGGCTGGCCGAGCCGAATACTTCCTCCTGCAACACTTCTGATGCCAGGAACGTGTCTGCGTCGGTGCTGAAGACAGCGGCACCGCACGTATTCGGCCGGTCGGTCGTCGGGGCCTTCGCCTCGGCGGTCGCTGCGGTCGACAACGCCTCGACGCCGTCGGCGTAGGACCTCGCGATGCCGGGGGTGAGCATCGGTGCTGGGGCCGACGCGGCGATCGCGTCGCTCGCAGACCGCACGAAGTCATTCAGCGCGGGGCCGTCCACGGCGATGACCAGGCCGGGGTTGGTGCAGAACTGCCCGGCACCCATGGTCAACGACCCCACGAATGCCTGCCCGAGGTCGGTGCCCCGGTTCCGCAGGGCGGACTCCATCAGGAACACCGGGTTGACCGAACTCATCTCGGCGTAGACGGGAATGGGCTCGGGCCGGGCTGCGGCGGCAGCGACCAGAGCGGTTCCGCCAGAACGTGATCCGGTGAATCCGACAGCCTTGATCCTCGGGTCTGTCACCAGGCGGGTACCGAGGATCGGTCCCGAGCCGTAGAGGAGCGAGAACGTTCCGGCAGGCATCCCCGTACGGGTGATCGCCTCGGTGATGGCGCGACCGACCAGTTCCGAGGTGCCGGGATGAGCGTCGTGTGCCTTCACGACCACCGGGCAGCCGGCGGCGAGAGCCGAGGCCGTGTCGCCGCCTGCCACGGAGAATGCGAGGGGGAAGTTGCTGGCGCCGAACACTGCCACCGGTCCGAGGGGGATCTTGCGTTGCCGGATGTCGGCGCGCGGCAACGGTGTGCGATCGGGTTGCGCGGGATCGATGCGTGCACCGTTCCAGCCACCGTCTCGCAGTACGCCTGCGAACAAACGCAATTGTCCTGCGGTCCTGCCCACCTCGCCCGCGATCCTGGGGCGGGGTAGACCTGATTCGGAGCAGGCTCGGTCGACGAGGGTGTCGCCGAGAGATTCGATGTTCTCTGCGATCGCCTCGAGGAATTCGGCGCGGACGGTGGACGTGGTCGACCGATACCGGTCGAAGGCAGCGGCGGCAGCGGCACATGCGGCGTCGACATCACTGTCGGACCCGTAGGAGTAACCGGGTTCGAGGACGTCGCCGGTCGCCGGGTCGAGCCCGTGCACGGTGTCGCCCTGTCCGGTGACAAAGGTGCCCGCGATGATCATCTGCCCGGTCAGAGTGTTCATATGCGCCTGCTCTGTCGCGCGATCTTCTGTCGTCGTCATGTGCCGACTCCTACCTGTTGTGCGTACTTGTTCGGCCATGGCGATCGCGGCCGACCTGCGTCGTCGACCCAGACCACGCCGCCCAGCGCCAGGCGTGACCTGGGTCATACATCGACCGTAGGCCGCTTATTCATTCATGTCCAAGTCAAATATGGACGTGTTCAATAGCCAAGTTGTATCGACCGACGTGGGCGGACGGTTGGGGTCAACAGATGGGCGCCCGATATGCCCGCGGCGGTGAAGTACGTTCGTCGGATGGAGCGAATGACACCCATCGATGCCCAGATGTACTGGATGTCGAGTCGAGTTCCGAACGACCAATTCCTGCTGTTCGCCTTCGACGGTGAAGTCGGCAACCTCGAGTCGGCCATCGACGACGTGCTCGGGCGCGCGGCGTCGAACATCGATCTGACATTGCGGGTCGCCGACCCAGGCTGTGCTCTCGACTACCCGTACTGGGTTCGTCACGGGGTCGGACCAGATCACGTCGCAGTGCACCAGTTGCCGCAGCCCACCTGGTCGGGTTGCCTTGCGGCCGTTCAAGATCTGTTCGCAGATCAGCTCGATCTCCGCGACAGTGTGTGGCGTCTGCACGTGTTCGAGGGTGTCGGGGACGTTCCCCGCTGCCGGGGACCGGCGACAGTGGTGGTCCTGCAGATCGGACACGCCCTCGCCGACGGTCGCCGTGCGACGGGCGTGGCCAGGAGTCTGTTCGTCGATGTCGGAGAACCGCGCCGCGGCGTTGCCGCGAAACCCGAGAGCGGCTACTCGACGGTGCGGGCGGCAACGGTCGCGGCGATCCGGACACCCAAGCAGCTCGGCTCCCTGGGTTTGCGTGGGCTGAATGCCGCTGTGACGCACCGAAGGCTGGTCGCGGACGTGGCCGACGGATCCGTGCCCGCGCAGGCCGATGTGCGGCCGGCGCTGCCCACCAACAACAGGCCGGAGGGTCGCCGCGCGATCCGCACGCTGGTCCGTGACCGCGACGACTTTCCGGGGCCCACCGTCACCGTCGGAGCTCTCGCAGCCATCTCGCTGGGGTTGTCGGAGCACCTCGCCGGCCAGGGTGTAGACACTGCCACGCTCGGTGCCGAGCTGACTGTCGCCAAACCGGGAAAACCCCTCGCCCGCAACCACTTCCGGAACGTCGGTGTCGAACTGTTCAGCACCACGGCATCATGGGAACGAAGAACCGAGCAGATCGCCGAGGCGCTGATGCGTCGTCGATCGCGTGGTGCCCATCCGGCGTTGCGGGCAGCCGACGAGGCCTTCGCGGCGGTCCCTGCTCCTTTGTTGTACTGGGGCATAACGCAATTCGATCCGAAGGCGGTGGCACGAACAGTCATCGGGAACACGGTGGTGTCGAGCATCAACCGCGGCCCGGCCGACCTGACATTCGGCGGGGCGCCGGTTGCGTTCACCGCCGGCTACCCGGCCCTGTCTCCGGCGATGGGCGTCACCCACGGGGTGCACGGAATCGGCGACACGGTGGCGATCAGTGTGCACTCCGCAGAGTCGGCGATCGGGAACATCGACGAATACATGGAAACCCTGGGTGCATCCATCGCCTGGAACCGTATCGTTGCCGGCCGTTAGGGCCGCCGCCCGTCAGTGGTCGTCGCTTCCGTTCTTGGTGCGTACCAACCGTTTTGGCAATCGGCCGACCAGTTCGCCCAGGGGCGTGACCGCTTGGGCGAGGACGTCGGCAGCGTCGTTGAGCTGGTCGACGGTAACCTGCAGCTGTCGGATGTTCGGCGCGAGTTCGCCGATCACCTCGACGAGTTCGGTCAAGCGGTCGAGCGGCCCACCGGGGGCGATGGTGCGTTCGATCGCGCCGTTCTCGCCCAGGAGTTGCTCGAGCAAACCCTCTTCGGCGACAAGCCGGTCCATGAAGCCTTCGTCTTCGGCGAGACGATCGAGCAGACCGCCCGGTGTTGTCAGCTTCGCGAGGATCCCGTCCTCGGCGAGGAGGCGGTCCACCGGGCCTCCACGAGAGAGGAGGCGATCAAGAGGTCCACCGTCTTCGGTCATCTGATAGAGCACGCCGTCGTCGGACAGCATCCGGTTCACCAGTCCGTCCTCGGACACCAAGCGTTCCAACGGCCCGCCCCTGGCGAGGACGCGACCCAATGAGCGGTCGTCTTCGAGGAGCTCGGCCACCTGGCCGATCAATTGAAGGGGACTGCGGCCGGGAGGTCCCTGAGAAACCCCCAACGCCACCGTGATCTCGTGCTGCACGTTTTCGATCGCTATGCGACTGACCGCTACGCTGGCCTCGACGGCCGAGAGGGCCGCCCCCGCGATCGCGAATCCCAACCGGGTCGGGAGCTCGATCACCAATCTGGCATCCATGCCGTTCACCCTAAGACGTCCCCTCCACGCCGGTGGCCGTTCACCCTGCTTTGGCCTTTGCCTTCTGCTCCTTCTTGAAGGTTCGCACCTTCTGCAGGGATTCCTCGTCCACCACGTCGGCCACCGAGCGGTAACCGGCCTTGCTGTAGTCGCCGACCGCCTTCTGCCAGCCGGCAGGGGCGACACCGCACTGCTTGGCGAGCAGTGCGGTGAAGATCTTGGCCTTCTGGGCACCGAAACCCGGCAGTTCGTTGATGCGTTTGACCAGATCCGGTCCGTCTGCCGCCTCGTTCCAGATCCGTGCGGTGTCGCCGCCGTACTGTTCCACCACGATGGTGGCAAGGGCCTGCAGGCGCGCGGCCATCGACCTGCCGTAGCGGTGGACGGCCGGAGGAGTGGCACACAGGTCGGCAAACGAGTCGGGCTCGGCGGCGGCGATCGCGGCTGGGTCGAGACTGCCGAACCGTTCCCTGACCTTGGCAGGCCCGGCAAATGCTCGCTCCATCGGGAACTGCTGGTCCAGCAACATCCCGGCCAGCAGCGCGAAGGAATCGGTACTGAGCAACTCGTCGGCGGACGGGTCGCCCGTGATGTGCAGACTGGTCATGGACACGAAGTCTAGTGCCGGGCACCCAACCCACATCGACGCGCGCGAGGACCCGTCGCACCGAACCCCGATCACCGGTGACGCGGTGGTGATTGAATGCTCGACAGGACGGTCCGGGTCGGGGAGAGCGGAGTCGGTCAGTTCGGCCAGTTGGGAAGGTTCCTTGCCCACCGGCCGTGGCCACGTGGCCTACGTCGTGACCCAGAAGATCGGTGCGCTCGCCTTCATGCCCATGATGAACCCGCAATCGTCGACCTGTCGTGGCGCTGCAACGGTGTGACCACCTGGCGGGTGGGGCTCTGGAGTTCCCTGCCTCGCTGCGACGTAAACGCGTGCGGCCCCCGCTCGCCGGTGACCGACTTGTGACCGACTGTCTTTCGGGGACTTGCGAACTCGCCTGACATGACTGGAGTAACGTCAGCTCTTGGCGTATGTCGTCGGCGGTGATCGCCGACCGCCGTCCGGAAGGTGGGTACCCCCGATGTCCACAGGTGCAGCCAGTAGATCCAGCCGGCCGGTCGGGGGTGAGGCCCACGTAGCCAAGGTCATCGGTGTGACCGTCGCCGCAGCCGTCGGCGGATTCCTCTTCGGTTTCGACAGCTCGGTGGTGAACGGCGCTGTCGAATCCATCGGCACACATTTTGAGCTCAACTCGTTCATGAAGGGTTTCGCGGTCGCCATCGCACTTCTCGGGTGCGCGCTCGGCGCCTGGTTCGCCGGTCGGCTCGCGGACATCTGGGGCCGCAAGAAGGTGATGCTGCTCGGCTCCGCGCTGTTCATCGCCTCGTCCATCGGCACAGGGTTGGCCTGGTCGGTCCCAGACCTGTTGGTCTGGCGTGTGATCGGCGGCCTCGGTATCGGTATCGCGTCGGTGATCGCTCCGGCATACATCGCCGAGATCGCGCCTGCCCGATACCGCGGTGCACTCGGATCCCTTCAGCAGCTGGCCATCACCATGGGCATCTTCGTCGCACTGCTGTCGGATGCGCTGCTCGCCGACAGTGCCGGCGGTGCCTCGAACGACCTGTGGTTCGGCATCGAGGCCTGGCGCTGGATGTTCATGGTCGGCGTGATCCCGGCCATCGTCTACGGCGTTCTGGCCCTGCTCATCCCGGAATCACCCCGCTATCTGGTGGGCAGCAATCTGGACGAGGAGGCAGCCCGCATCCTCACCGAGGTTACGGGCGAGCCCAACCCACTCGAACGTGTCAAAGAGATCCGGCTGACCCTCAAACGTGAATCCAATGTGTCGATCAAGGACATCCGCGGACCTTCGTTCGGCCTGCATCCCCTTGTCTGGGTGGGTATCTGGATCGCGGTGCTGCAGCAGTTCGTCGGCATCAACGCGATCTTCTACTACTCCACCACGCTGTGGCAGTCCGTCGGATTCAGTGAGAGCGAGTCGTTCAAGACGTCGGTGATCACCGCCGTGGTCAACGTGGTGATGACTTTCGGGGCGATCCTCTTCGTCGACCGCATCGGCCGCCGCAAGCTCCTGCTGATCGGTTCGGTCGGCATGGCCATCGGACTCATACTGGCGTGCGCGGCCTTCACCCAGCAGCAGGGCTCGGGCGACGACATCACCCTCCCTGACAACTGGGGCGTGGTCGCCCTGATCGGTGCCAACCTGTTCGTGGTCGCGTTCGCTGCCACGTGGGGTCCGGTCATGTGGGTGATGCTGGGCGAGATGTTCCCCAACCGGATCCGCGGTGTGGCGCTCGGCGTGTGCACCGGCGTGAACTGGCTCGCGAACTTCACCATCTCGCTGCTCTTCCCGGAACTCAACTCGCGCCTGGGTTTGGCGTGGATCTACGGGTTCTTCGCGTTCTGCGCGATCGTGTCGTACTTCTACGTGCACTTCAAGGTTCCCGAGACCAAGGGCATGGAACTCGAGGACATGGACACCCTCGGCGATGTCGAGGCCGCACTCAAGGCCGACAAGGCCGCGGCCAAAGAGAAATAGCGCTACAGCGAATCGGTGAACAGCGGCGGCCGTCCCTCTTTGCGGGCGGCCGTCGCTTCTTGGAAGTTGGCGGTCAGCAACCGGACGTAGAGCTGGCCGAGGCCTTCGGCCTGCATGTGCGCGTCGAGGCTCGAGGCCTCCATGCCCGACCAGAGCGTTCTCTTGGTCAGTTCGATTCCCGGGCGAGACAATTCGGCGATCCGGTCAGCGAGGCGGCAGCACTCGTCGAGCAGGTCGGCGTCGGGCACAGTTCGCGACACCAGCCCGATACGGGCGGCTTCGTCGGCGTGGACATCCCATCCGGTCAGCATCATCTCCGCGGCATGTGAGCTGCCGACGGCTCGCGGCAACAGGTAACTCAAACCCAATTCGCTTGCGGTGAGCCCGTTGTTGATACCCGCCGCACGAAAATAGGCCGCTGCCCCCGCGATGCGGATGTCGCATGCCAGCGCCAGACACAGCCCCCCGCCGATCGCGGCGCCGTTGACGGCGGCGATCACCGGCTGATGCATGCGACGGATCGCCTTGATCGTCTCGTCGAGCAGTTCCAAGGAACGCAGCGCGATCGTGGGGGCGGTCAGCCCGTCGATGCCGGGTATCTTGCCCGCCGACTTCTGGTCGGCGCCTGAACTGAATCCGCGTCCGGCGCCGGTGATGATCACAGCTCGGACCGCATTGTCCGCACTGATCTCCTCGAGCTTTTCCTTGAATGGAAGCATGACGTCAAATGCCATGGCGTTCATGCGTTCTGGGCGATCCAAGGTCACCAGGGCAATGTGTTCGCGGGGATGGTCCACCCGGACATACGACATTTCGCCATCGTGACACGGGCGGCGTTCCCTGAGGTGCAAATCAGGGAAGTCGGCCACAAAGATCAGGGTCGATCCCCGATGGCAGGCGCGCTCGACGTCCATACATTGGGACAGGTGAGAGCGGCTCGGTGTCGCTGGGGGACTGAACAGAAAGGAATGACATGGACGAATTGGTTCGGGTTTCCGAGGGCAGGATGCTGGGAGGCGTCTGCACCGGCATCGCACGACGGTACGGCTGGGACGTGAATGCGGTGCGCGTGGCATTCGTGGTCTCGTGCCTGCTGCCGGGGCCGCAGCTGGTCGTTTACCTGGCTCTCTGGGTGGTGATGCCGATGCAGGGCAAGACCGTTCCCGCCGGCGGGATCACGCCGGTCTGACGATGCCTGCGGCATGGCGCCGCTGGGCCAGTGAGTCGACGCCGTCGAGCAGGAACATCTGCGCGACGAAGTAGGTCGACAGCACGGTTGCCTCGCTCACTGCCCGTGGGAGGTTGCCGCGCAACAGGTACCGGCGATTCATCAGGATCGCATCAGACAGCATGAACAGGATCCCACCCGTTGCCAGTCGGCGGGTGGGATCGGCACGTGTGCCCGACGACAGGTACGGGTCGGCGGCCGTGGCCGCCATCACCGACAAGGCTGCTCCGTAGGTACCGAGCACGGGCAGCAGCCTGGGCTGGTTCAAAATCAGCAGTGCAGCAACCTCGTTCATCACCGCGAACCGGGGGAGCAGTCGTCGACCTGTCGGCCGGGCACCGTGTCGGGTGAACAGACCCAGGTAGGCCAGGTGTGCCGCGCCGAACATCGTTGCGCCGGTCTGTATGTGCCGGTCTTTACCGGGACCGTCGGCGAACTCTTCGCGATACATGAAGTAGTCGCCGGCTGCCGAGGCGACGATCGTGGCGGCCAGCAATGCGTTGTCCGCCGGGGCCCGTCGCCTCGTGCCTCGGGCAACGGTGATCGCCAACGTTCCCAGCGCTGCCGGCTTGACGACAGCGACCACCGGCCGGTGGCGAACAGCTCCCGCTGCCGCCACCAACACGGTGGTCACCGCAAACGCCTTGCGCTCCGGATACTTCCAGCCGGACACCCGCATGTCTGGATCAGCCCGCGAAGACTTTCGCGACGAACCCTGAGGCATCAGATAGCGCGGCCGCAGCCGTGCCCTGACCGTCGGACGGATACGTACGCACCGTCACGTTCTGCCCCGACGCCTGCACCCTGTTGATGAAGTCGAGTGTGTACGGCAGCACAACCGTGGTGTCGAGCAGACCCTGTCCGATGAACACCGGCTTGTCGTAGCCGCGATCGGGAACACCGAGATAGGCGGCGACAACAGGCCTGATGTTCGGGATCGACGCGACCGGCTTGGTGAACAACTCGTTGAGTCCGGTCGAGGCGACCGAGCGCTGCAGTTCGGCGGAACACACCTTCAGGGCCTTGTCCACGAGTGCCTTGCCCTCGGTGCTGAGGTAGGAGTTCAAATTGAGCTCCGGGTACGAGCCGCGGATACCCGCGATCGCATAGAGCACCTCGGCGGTGAGATCGGTGGGCAGCGGCACGGGGATGAAACCCGGTCCGGCACTGAGCACCAGTTCGCCCAAGTTGGCGGGCACGCTGGTGGTCACCGCGCCCCGGAAGTCGAGCTCTGGGCCCTGCCACGCGATGGCGTTGCGCGCAGTCGCCAGCGCCGAGGTCGCCCCACTCCCGTTTCCGTTGACGATCCACTCGTCGGACAGGTCCGGGGTGATGTCGTGGGCGGCCTTGACCGCGTCGACGATGTTGCGTGCCTTGATGTCGCCCTGCAGGTCCGGCGTGGCCCCTTCGACACCGAGACCGGCGTAGTCCGAGGCGACCACGGCATAGCCCTTGCGGAGCCAGGGGGTGATGTCGTTCCAGTGGGCGGCGGACTCGGTCTTACCTGACCAGGACGGCGCACACTTGTCGGCCAGGCCGACGGTGTCGTGCGCCCATGCGATCACCGGCCAGCCGCCCTCGGGCGCAGTGCCTCTCGGCAGGTACACCGCGGCACTGCTGATCTCGCTTCGATTCTCGGCCGCGGTGGTCCAGTACGTGAAGCGGTCGGCGCTGCCGGCGCCGGTGACCCAGCGGTCGTCTGGCAGACCGATGTTGGCGTGGACGGTGCCCGAGGTGGCGGTCGGCGCGGCTGCTGCGACGCCGGTCCCGATCGCGGCGGCCACGGTCGCGGCCAGGGCAGCAACGGTCAGACCGCTGACACCCATCCGTCGCAGTGCTTGTGTGTGAACACTTTTCATGACTTCTCCTACAAGAAAACGCTGATACCGAGCTACGCCTGGGTGATCCCGATCATCGGGAAGAAGAAGCAGCTGCGGTTTCCGTTCTGGACGGTGCCGAAGACTGCGGACAACACTGTGCCGTTGCCCGTCTCCACCGGTGCCAGACGGGCACCCTTGACGCTGACGTTGTTCACAACAGCCGAGATGCGCTCGGCGATCGCGGTGCGGATTGCGGCCGGGAAGGAGGCGGGGACGTTCTTCATCAGCAGGTCGACGATCGTCGTGCCCACCGGCGCCATGTCCGCGAAACCGCCCTTGAGGGTGTTCACGTTGAACCAGGCAACCTGCATTCCGGTGGCTGCGCCGTCGGCAGTGATGCCGGCCGGGAAGAAGCCGAAGAGCGTCTCACCGTCTTTGATCAGGTTGGCGTCGAGTCCTTCGGGAAGCTTCAGCCCGGGCAGGAAGTAGGGGCCCGGAATCGCTCCACCTACTGCGGGGACCAATCCGAGCGGATTGGATTCGGTCGGGGCTGTGCAGTTGAAGGCCGCCGACGGATTGATGAAGCTCTGGATGCCGAGCTTTCGCAGGCTCTCGTTGGCCTCGGCGAGAAGGCCGAACATGTCCGAGGAGTCAGCTGCCGGTGTGGCCGCGGTGCCGGCGACCTCGGTCGGCACCTGACCTGTCCCTCCCAGGAGCGCTTTCGCCGCGGCCAGGGCGGTCGGATCTCCCGAGGTCTTCTTCAGCGTTCCGATCGCCGAGGTGAGTTCGGCGTCGCTGGGGGTGTGCTTCGGAGCGGTGAGGGTCGTGTCGATCGGTGCCGCAGGCTCAGCCGAAGCCAGGGCAGGCATCAGCAGCGCCCCGGACGCTGCGATCGCAAGTGCGGCGACGCCTCGGCGAAGCATTGGTGAGCTGGACATGGTTCCCCCTTGAAGAGAAGATGATGGGCCACCTGTTACCCGTGTGACAGATGTGGCCAATGGTGCGCTTGTTACACACAACCATGTGATTCAAGGAGAAGGCAAGCTGCGACGCCGACCTGTGATGCAACTGCTACCGTTCCGGTTTCCCTGCGGGTCAACGGATCTCGGCGGGACTGTTCGCAATGATAAAAGAAACAGGCGCCGACCAGATGGTCGGCGCCTGTTGCTGTGCGGGGGAGGGCTAGATGTTCACCAAGCCGACGGTCGGGATGATGGTGCAGCTGACCACCTTGCCCTCGGTCTTTGTGGTGACGTTGCCGTAGATGGCCGAGATGACCCGGCCCTTACCGGTTTTCGCGATCGTGGTGAAGGTTCCGGGGCCTTCGGCGACGTTGATCTTCTCGTTGCGCTGCAGACTCTGCTGGCCGGTCTTGCCGGTGTCGATGTTGACCCAGGCCACGGTCAGCGGGGCTTCTTTGTTGTTCAGTGCGGGCCCGGTGCCGAGGCTGGTGTAGACGAAGCCGGCTTCGCCGCGGGCCGGACCGGGTGCGGGTGCCTGCTGCGGTCCAGCGGTCGCGAGCGCGGTGCCCACGGAGTTGCCTCCGGGAATGCACCCGTTGCCCAGGGTCGGGTAGAGGAATTGCTGGATCACGGGTGCGCCGGGGCCGGTGGGAATGGCGGGACCGCCACCGCCGGTGCCTTCGAGGAAGCTGATGACACGATCCCAGATCTTCGCGAGGTCCGGCGGCAGTCCGGAGTCGGCTGCCAGGGTCTTGGCGTTTGCCATCAGATCGGCATTGACCTTGCCGTCGGGGCCCGGGGTCGCGGCCGAACCGATGATCGCCGGGACGAACGCGCCCAGCGACTGCAGTGTGGCCTCGCTGACCTTGGGTGTCGGCGCCGGGGCCGGTGCGGCAGAGGCCGTGGCCGGCAGTGCGAGCGCAGCGCTGGCGGCAACCGCGACGGCCGTGACGACCCGGCGGGCGGAAAGGTTGGGCAACGGCTTGCGTGAACGCTTGCTGCTGCGACCTGTCGGCTCACTGAATAGCACTGTGTGGTGTCCCATCTTGCGTTGATTGCCCGCGATCTGACGGCTGGTGTGTAAATCGCCGTGCTGACGGTAACCGTTCCGTGACCATCCCGCCAACAGGGGGACGCGCCGCGAGAATCGATTTCTGTCGCCAGGGGACCATAGCGTGTTACTGGAGTGACTCATGGGGCTGGAGACACAATTGTTATGTGTCATTCGGGCCACGACCTCGCGCACTGGGCGAGAGGGCTTCGTCGAGTGCCTGGTTAGATCATTGATGACCAGCACCACCGCACCTCTGGAGGCTCGATGCGTCGACGACATCAATTCGTAGCAGCGCTGATCGCTGCCGCGGTCGCCACGACCGCCTTGAGCGCCTGTGGCGACTCGGACACCAGTGATGAGGTGGTGTTGCTCACCCACGACTCGTTTGTGCTGCCCGACGAACTCTTGTCCACCTTCGAGGACCAGACCGGACTGACCCTGAAGGTGGTCAAAGAAGCCGATGCGGGTCAGCTGTCCTCCTCGGTCGCCCTCACGGCCGGATCGCCTCGCGGCGACGCCGTGTACGGCATCGACAACACCTTCGCGTCCCGGGTCATCGACGCCGGTGCCCTGATGGAGTACACCAGCCCCGACAACGCGCTCGGACCCGCCGACGACGGCTTGCCGCCCCCCAACCTGCTCACCGCCGTCGACCGGGGAGACGTCTGCGTGAACGTGGACAACACCTGGTTCGCCGACCGCAACCTGCCCGCACCCCGGAACCTGGCCGACCTCACCGACCCGCGGTACCGCGGGCTGACCGTAGCCATGGATCCCGCCACGTCATCACCTGGAATGGCATTCCTGCTCGCGACCATCGCCGCCTACCCGGATGGGGTGAACGGCGGGTGGCAGGGCTACTGGCAGCGACTGCGCGACAACGAGGTGGCCATCGCGCCCGGATGGACCGAGGCCTACAACCAGGAGTTCACCGCGGGTGAGGGCAGGGGCTCCAAGCCGATCGTCGTCTCCTACGCATCGTCGCCCGCGTTTCTCCCCACCACCACCGCTTTGCTCGACACCTGCTTCGAGCAGATCGAGTACGCCGGCGTGCTGCGCGGCGCGTCGAACGAAGACGGCGCCAAGAAGGTCATCGACTACTTGATCAGTGAGCCCGTTCAGGCGGCGCTTCCCGAGTCTATGTACGTCTACCCGGTCCGTGAAGGAACACCTCTGCCCGCCGACTGGGCTCAGCACGCCCCCGAGCCCGAGTCCGCCGCAACCATGCCCGCCGACGAGATCGCGACGAACCGCGAAGCGTGGCAACAGGAGTGGCGCACCGTGATGGGCCGCTGATCGAGGTGCCGACGGCTCGGCCGGCACATTCGGCCATCGCCGGCCGAGTGGCGGTGACGGCTCTGGGCGCCGCCCCGCTGGTGTTCGTGGCGGTGATGTTCGGCTGGCCACTCGTGGCCTTGGCGGAGCGGGCGTTCGCCGACGGCTCCGCGTCGAACCTGTGGCAGCTTCTCGATGGCGCCAACGCCGCACATCTGCTGTGGTTCACCGTCGCGCAGGCGGCCGCGTCCACTGCCCTCACCCTGCTGATCGGCCTTCCGCTCGCGTGGGTGCTGTCCACCTATGAACTCCGAGGTGCCCTGCTGCTGAGGGTGCTCGTCACCATCCCTTTTGTCTCGCCCACTGTTGTTGTCGGCATAGCGTTCTCAGCTCTGCTGGGTGATCGCGGTCCGCTCGCCGGACTTGATCTCGCCGCATCGGTCTGGGCAATCCTGCTGGCGCACACGTTCTTCAATGTCGCAGTGGTGGTGCGCACGGTCGGGTCGGTGTGGTCCGGAATAGATCCTCGTTCCGAGCAGGCCGCCCGGACTCTCGGAGCCGGACCCGTTCGCGTGTTCCGCACGATCACCTTGCCCGCGTTGGCCCCGGCCATCGCCTCTGCGGCATCGGTGGTGTTCCTGTTCTGCGCGACCAGCTTCGGGGTCATCCTGATACTCGGTGGCGGCCGATTCAACACGCTGGAGACCGAGATCTACCGGCAGGCAATCGGTTTCTTCCAGCTACCTGCTGCGGTTGCGCTCTCGATGGTCCAGATCGTCGTGGTCGCGGTGGTGGTCGCGCTCAGCGCGATCCTCGGTCGCCGGGTCCGCGCGACAGCTGCTCCGCGATATCGCAGGCGGCCGCGCGGCCGTGAATGGCCGGTGATCGGCTCGATCCTCGGGGTGTCCGGGGTGATCCTGCTGGCCCCACCGGCAATCCTGGTGCTGCGCTCGGTGCGACCCACCGTGGGTGGGGGCTGGAATCTGGACGGTTACCGGGCGCTGTCGGAGTCGGTGAACGGTCAGACACCACTGGACACCATGCGGTATTCGCTGGTCAGTGCGACGTGGGCGACGGTCATCGCGATGCTCCTCGGTCTCGCCGGCGCCGTTGCCATGTCCCGGGCGAGGGGGTGGTCGGGCAGTGCTGCCACGGTGATCACCATGCTCCCGCTGGGGGTCAGCGCGGTGACCGTCGGCCTCGGGTACCTCGTTGTCCTCACCGCGATGCCGCGGGAGGTGAGCACCTCGCCGGCCATCGTGCCCGCGGTGCAGGCCCTGATCGCGTGCCCACTGGTCATTCGGATCCTCGTGCCGGCAATGGGTCTGATCGACAGGCGGCTGCGTCAGGCGACGGCCACCCTGGGAGCAGGTCCGTGGCGGGTGTGGTGGACCGTCGACTTCCCGGTCATCAGGCGCGCACTGTGCGCTGCAGCGGGTTTCGCTTTTGTCATCGCGCTCGGGGAGTTCGGGGCGACCAGTTTTGTCGCTCGTCCCGACACCACGACGGTGCCGGTACTGATCGGTTCGTCCCTTGCCCGGCCCGGGTCGGGCAACTTCGCGACCGCGATGGCCTGCTCGGTGATGATGCTGGTGGTGACTGCGGTGGTGGTCACCCTGATCGAGGTCGTCCGCCGCGAAGAACGGGGAGGCGAGTTCTGAGATGCTTCAATTGTCCTCTGTGACAGTCGGTTATCGGTCCGAAACCGTCCTCGACGACCTCAGCTTGTCGATCGGCACCGAGGGATCGGCCATCACGGCACTGCTGGGTCCGTCGGGATGTGGCAAATCCACCCTCATCCGTGCTATCGCCGGCCTGGAACCGCTGGCCGGCGGCACGATCACGTTCGACGGAGCGGATCTTGCGCCGATCGCGACCCATCGGCGCGACTTCGGGGTGGTGTTCCAGGACGGACAGTTGCTGCCCGGGCGCAGCGTCGCAGACAACATCGGATACGGATTGCGTGCCCGGCGCTGGCGTAGAGATGCCACCGCCGCCCGGGTGGCCGAGATGCTGGACCTGGTTGATCTCTCCGGCTACGGGAACCGGCAGGTCGCCGAGTTGTCGGGTGGGCAGCAGCAGCGGGTGGCCCTGGCCCGCGCTCTTGCCCCTCGTCCTCGCCTGTTGTTGCTCGATGAACCCCTTTCGGCCCTCGATCGGCAACTTCGAGAACGGCTCGCCGTCGAGATCGCCGAGATCATCGACGCCACAGGCACTCCCACCATCGTGGTGACCCACGACCACACCGAGGCGGCGTTGATGGCCGACCACATCGCCGTCATGGACCGGGGCCGGATCATCCAGCACGACGACCCGGCGTCGTTGTGGCGCGCACCGCGAAACGAACGGGTCGCTCGGTTCATCGGGTGCACAACCATCTGCCGAGGGACCGTCCGCGCGGGTGTGTTGGACAGCGACCTCGGTGCGGTCGCACTGGATGTTCCCGATGGGCAAGTGCGAATAGGGCTTCGGCCGGATGCCGTCACGGCCGTACCGCTTGCCGATGCCGGGCAGTCGGCGCCCGTCGGAACGGTGCGGCATGTGGCGTCGCTGCCGGAGGGGACACGAGTGCGGCTGTCGGTGGCGGGAATCGATGTCGATGCCGTGAGCAGCGCTGCGGTGTCGTTGGGTGATCGGGTGGCGATTGCGCTCGACGCACACCGGCTTGCGGTCATCACCGAACACAGCACGGAAGACTCCGATGCGTGAAGTCGTCGCCGGGGCAGTGATCGGGGATGATCGGCTGCTGCTCGCGCAACGGACCTATCCCACGGAGGTCGCCGGGTTGTGGGAACTGCCGGGCGGAAAGGTCGAGGCGGGGGAGACCCGTGAACAAGCCCTGCGCCGCGAACTCGGCGAGGAACTCGGCATCGAGGTACGAGTCGGTCGGCAACTAGGGGACCCCGTACCGTTGCGCGCCGACCTCGTCCTCGTGGCGCTGGCCGCTGATCTGATCAAGGGGTCGCCCCGGCCGGCGGAACACTCGGCCGTGCGGTGGGTCGAGACCCCGGAACTCGAGTCGATGGCGGCGCGGGGTGAACTCGTGCCTGCGGACGCTGCCTGGCTAGATGACCTGATCGAACTGCTGGCCGTCAGGCAGCGCGGGAACGAACCTTCTTGAGGGCTTTGGTGAGTTCCTTGTTGGACATGCCCTGATCAGCGAACTTCTGCATCTTGTGGATCACCACGGGGCAGCGAAGGCACCGGGTGGACGATCGGCAGCACTTCTTTTTCGCCTTCATGCTGCAGACATCTGACGCCTTCTTCTTGCCCACTGCTGACCTCTTCGCGTCGGTGCGTACCCGGAAAAGTTAGGTTAGCAGCACCTTAATTCTAGGGTCGATGTGTCCTGTGACGGCGCTCTCACCGGGGTACCGGATACCCTGTATTGGTCTGAGCACCTCGCTCGACCTTTTTGACATGCCCACTTCACGTCCGGAGAACTTCAGTGACTGCTGCCCCCAATTTCCGCAACGTCGCGATCGTTGCGCACGTCGACCACGGGAAAACCACCCTGGTTGATGCGATGCTGCGGCAATCGGGCGTTTTCGAGGAACGCGCCGAACTCGTCGATCGTGTGATGGATTCCGGCGACCTCGAGCGGGAAAAGGGCATCACGATCCTCGCCAAGAACACCGCGGTGCACCGTCGTCAGCCCGACGGCACCGAAGTGGTCATCAACGTCATCGACACCCCCGGCCACGCCGACTTCGGTGGTGAGGTCGAGCGCGGCCTGTCCATGGTCGACGGTGTTGTGCTCCTGGTCGACGCGTCCGAGGGTCCACTGCCGCAGACCCGCTTCGTGCTGCGCAAGGCACTTGCCGCCTCGCTGCCCGTGATCCTGCTGGTCAACAAGACCGACCGACCCGACGCCCGCATCGCCGAGGTCGTCGAGGAAAGCCACGATCTGTTGCTCGACCTCGCTTCGGACGTCGATGACGAAGCAGCCGAGGCCGCCGAACTGGCCCTCGACCTGCCCGTTCTCTACGCCTCGGGCCGCGCCGGTATCGCCAGCACGAAGGCGCCCGAGAACGGCAACGTCCCCGAAGGCGAAAACCTCGACGCCCTCTTCGACGTTCTGCTCTCGTACGTGCCGGCCCCCAAGGGCGATCTCGACGCGCCTCTGCAGGCCCACGTCACCAACCTCGACGCGTCGGCCTTCCTCGGTCGCCTCGCGCTGGTCCGTCTCTACGCCGGCACCTTGAAGAAGGGCCAGACCGTCGCTTGGCTGCGTGAGGTCAACGGCGAACCCGTCACCGAGCGCGCCAAGATCACCGAGCTCCTGATCACCGTCGGTGTCGAGCGGACGCCCGGCGAGGTCGCCGTCGCCGGCGACATCGTGGCCGTCGCCGGCATGCCGGACATCATGATCGGCGACACCCTCGCCGACATCGATCACCCGATCGCGCTGCCACGGATCACGGTCGACGAGCCGGCGATCTCGGTGACCATCGGCACCAACACCTCGCCGCTCGTCGGTCGGGTCAAGGGCCACAAACTCACCTCTCGCATGGTCAAAGACCGCCTCGACAGCGAACTGATCGGTAACGTCTCGCTGCGCGTCCTCGACATCGGCCGTCCCGATGCCTGGGAGGTCCAGGGTCGTGGCGAGCTCGCGCTGGCCATCCTCGTCGAGCAGATGCGCCGCGAAGGCTTCGAGCTGACCGTCGGCAAGCCGCAGGTGGTCACCAAGCAGGTCGACGGCAAGCTCCACGAGCCGTTCGAGCACTTGACCATCGACGTCCCCGAGGAGTACCTCGGTGCGGTCACTCAGCTGCTGGCGGCCCGCAAGGGTCGCATG
Organism: Williamsia sp. D3; assembly: GCF_000506245.1. Classification (NCBI taxonomy): domain Bacteria; kingdom Bacillati; phylum Actinomycetota; class Actinomycetes; order Mycobacteriales; family Nocardiaceae; genus Williamsia; species Williamsia sp. D3. The sequence goes on from NZ_AYTE01000048.1 coordinate 102,911, forward strand.
GGCGACATGACCAACCACGGCAGTGGCTGGGTTCGGATGGAGTTCATCGTGCCCTCCCGCGGACTGATCGGTTTCCGGACCGACTTCCTGACCGAGACCCGCGGCACCGGTATCGCCAACGCGGTGTTCGACGGCTACGCGCCGTGGGCCGGCGAGATCCGCGCCCGCCACACCGGCTCGCTGGTCTCCGACCGCGCGGGAACGGTGACCCCGTTCGCGATGATCCAGCTCGCCGATCGCGGAACGTTCTTCGTCGAGCCGGGTGCCGACACGTACGAGGGCATGGTCGTGGGTATCAACCCGCGCATGGAGGACCTCGACATCAACGTCACCAAGGAGAAGAAGCTGACCAACATGCGTCAGTCCTCCGCCGACGTGATGGAGACCCTGGCCAAGCCCATCAAACTCGAGCTCGAGGCCGCGATGGAGTTCTGTACCGACGACGAGTGCGTCGAGGTCACCCCGGAGGTCGTCCGGGTGCGCAAGGTCAACCTCGACTCGAACACCCGCGCACGTGAGCGGTCGAAGACCAAGGCCCGCAACCAGAGCGTCAGCTGACTCGCTGTGTGAGCTGACATCGGGCGAAGGATCGACGACGGGGAGTTGATGACGGGCGACGCTGCCGGACAATCGCGGTTGGACACCAAGGCGCTCAGCGCGCTGAGGTGCTTGGGGCTCGTCGCGGCGTGTCTCATGCTCGTCACGGCGTGCGTCGCCGACCCGCCGCCCCCTGTGCAGCAGACCAATTCGGTTCCGCCCGAGCCCACCGAGCCGTCAGGCCAGGTGCTGTACGTCGCCACCGACTCGATCGGTATCGGCTTCAACCCGCACCTCGCCGCGGACCAGTCGGCGGTGACCACGGCGGTCGCGGCGATGACGTTGCCCAGTTCATTCCGGCCGGTCGCCGACGGCCCGCGGGTGGGATGGGTGATGGACCCGGCTCTGCTCACCAGCGCGGAGGTGACCGGCACCGCGCCGTTCACGATCACCTATCGCATCCACGAGGACGCCCAGTGGTCCGACGGGCTGCCGATCACCGCAGAGGACTTCATCTACCTCTGGCAGCAGATGTCACGTCAACCCAACGTCACCGCGCCCGCCGGATACCGGCTGATCACCGATGTCCGCAGTGGGGGTGGTGGCAAAGAGGTCACCGCGACCTTCGCGGCGCCGTACCCGGCATGGCGGGAGCTGTTCAACGACCTCCTTCCGTCGCATGTGCTCAAGGGCGCTCCCGGCGGCTTCCAATCGGGCATGGACAGCGGCTTCCCGGCGTCCGGTGGCCCCTTCACGATCAGCGGCATCGACCACAGCCGCGACGAGGTGCGGATGATCCGCAACGATCGGTTCTGGCTCAAGCCGGCAATCGTCGATCGGCTGACCCTCCGGCGCGCCGGAACCATCAGCCAGGTGGCGGATTCGATGCGCTCAGGCGACACGCGTGTCGCTGCGATCAGCGGCGGGCCGGCCCTGGGCGCCAACCTCGGCAGCATCGGGGGTGTCCAGACCGGGAAGGTGGCCCAGTCCCGCACGCTCGGGATCACGGTGAACACCCGGACCGACTCGATGACTGATCTGGATCTGCGGCGGGCGGTGCTCGGTTCCATCGACACCCAGCTCGTCACCTACGCCGGAGCGGACGACACCGAGGTGCTGCCGGCCATGAACTCGGTGTACGCACCGTCGGACCCGGGTTATTACCCGGTTCCGCGCACGGTTGCCACACCTCAGCAGATCGATGGGTGGATATCGGCCGCCGGATATCGCCGGGGACTGGCCGAACCGCCGCCGACCCCGTCGGACGAATCGATCCCGTCGGATGGGCCGGGCTCGACGACAACGGAGACCACCACCACTGCACCCGGTTCGTCTGACGTGTCGGGCACATCCACCCCGCAGACCCCAGCCGGCGATCTGCCCCGCCTGCCCGTGGGCGTCCAGCAGGTGGAGCGGGACGGTGAACCCCTCATTGTGCGGGTTGCCTCGGTCAGCGGCGATCCACGGACCGGCGCCGCGGCCGCGAACATCGTGGACCAGCTGGGCCGCTCGGGAATCCGTGCCGAGACCGTCAGCCTGTCCACCGCCGACCTCTACAGCTCGGCTCTGACCGGCCGTCAGGTCGACATAGTCGTGGGCTGGAGTCGCGCGGGCGAGTCGCCCGCCACCGCACTGGCATCGAACACCGAATGCCTCAGTACCGAGGCGACCACGGAGGCATCGGCCTCGGGTGACCCCGGTCCCAGCCCGTCGGCGACACCATCTCCCGGCCCCACCGAGTCGGCGTCGAGCTCGTCGCAGGCACCCGAGGAGCGCACCGAACCGCGGTACACCAGCAACGTGTCCGGTCTGTGCGACCCGGCACTTCAGGCTCTGTCGGCGCGGGCCATCTCGGCCGACGACCCGACCGAGGATCTCCGCGGCGCCCAGCGACTCCTCGACGACCAATCTGTGTATCTGCCCGTCTATCAGGACGTCCTCACCACCGCGGTATCGCCGCTGGTGACCGGCGCACCTGTCACCGGGCCGGTTCAGACGGGTATCTTCGGTGGGTCCGCGGGCTGGCAGCAGCAGACCGGAAATTGAAAAGAGAACTCTCACCTTGAACCGTTTGCTGTTCGTGCACGCCCATCCCGACGACGAGACCATCACCACCGGCGGCACAATCGCGAAGTACCTGGCCGACGGAGCCGAGGTCACCGTCGTCACCTGCACGCTGGGTGAGGAGGGAGAGGTGATCGGGGAACAGTGGAGTGGTCTGGCCGCAGACGGCGGTGCCGATCAGCTCGGGGGCTACCGGATCAGCGAACTGACCCGGGCCCTGGCGGAGCTGAGCGTTCCGGCGGCCGAATCCCTCGCACCGGTGTTCCTGGGCGGCGCCGGCCGGTGGCGTGATTCAGGTATGGCAGGGGCGCCGTCGAACGACCACCCGCGGGCGTTCATCGGCGCCGGGACCGTACCGGCCGAGGTCTTGGCCGAGCTGATCTGTCAGACGCGTCCGCAGGTCCTCGTCGGTTACGACCCGGTGGGCAGCTACGGACATCCCGACCACATCCAGGTGCATGCGATCTGCGCCCGGGCCATCGAGCTCGCGGCAGCGTCGGAGACCGGGCCGTGGACGGTGAGCAAGCACTACTGGACGGTGACCGAGGAATCGGCGCTTGCCGATGGGCTGGCCTCTGCGCAGACGCGGGTGCCTTCGGGCTGGCGGATGCCGCTGGCGGGAGAGCTGCCCAGTCATCCTGATGCCGAGGTCACGACGGCCATCGACGTGCGAGAGGTGTACGACCACAAGGTCCGGGCACTGGCCGCTCATGCGACACAGGTCACTGTGTCAGCGTCGGGTACCGAGTACGCGTTGTCCAACAACATCATTCAGCCCATCTTCGCCGAGGAACACTACATCTTGGTGTCCGGGGTCAAGGGGCCTACGGGGCCGGGAGGCCGTGAGCCGGACCTGTTCGGGGGGCTGTGATGCGCAGGGCTCTGCTGGTTTTCCTCTGGCTGGACGGATTCCTGGTCGGGATCGCCTCGGTGGCGTTCCTCCAGCTGACCATCGGCACCGTACAGGTTCCGATCAGCGCCGTGGTGGCGGCAGCTGCGAACTGTGTGCTGCTGTGGTGTTGCGCGACGCTCACCGAGAGCACGGGACGGTTCGGTGCTCTCATCGCGTTCGGTCTCGCCTTCTTCGTGGCCACCGCAAGTGGCCCCGGGGGTGATGCTCTGATGCCTCAGGACTGGCGAGCATTCGCCCTGCTGGGGCTGGGTGTGGGAGTTCCCGCATTCGTGTCGTACGCCGGACTGTTGCCCGCCGCCGACACCGGCAAGGCCACCCCGGTCGCGGGGGCCAGGGAATGATCGGGCAGCGGGGGAGCATTATCTGATGGTGACCCCAGACCAGCTGACCTCAGAGGCGCAGACGGACGGGCAGGTGTCTGCAGCGGTACAAAACGCGTTGCAGCAAGCCCGCGAAGGCGCCCTCAGCCCGGACCAGGCCACCACGTTGCTTGCAGTGCGCGGCCATGAGCTGCAGCAGTTGTGTCGCATCGCCGCCGACCTGCGTGACGTCGGGCTCGCAGAAGAAGGACGCGACCGCCAGATCACCTACTCGCGCAAGGTTTTCATCCCGCTCACACGCTTGTGCCGCGATCGCTGCCACTACTGCACCTTCGTCACGGTGCCGGGCAAACTCAGCCGCGCGGGCCACGGCATGTTCCTCGAACTCGACCAGGTTGTCGAGATCGCCCGGCAGGGCGCTGAATTGGGTTGCAAAGAAGCACTGTTCACCTTGGGGGACCGGCCTGAAGACCGGTGGCCTGAAGCGCAGCAGTGGCTCGACGAACGCGGCTACAGCTCCACCCTCGACTATGTCCGTGCCGCTGCGGTACGGGTTCTGGAAGAGACCGGCCTGCTGCCCCACCTCAATCCCGGGGTGATGAGTGCCGCAGAGATGTCGCGGCTCAAGCCGGTCGCCCCATCGATGGGCATGATGCTCGAGACCACGGCACGGCGTCTCTTCACGGACCGGGGGAACTGTCACTACGGCAGTCCGGACAAGGACCCTGAGATCCGCAAGCGGGTACTTGTCGACGCCGGCCGGATGTCCATACCGTTCACCACGGGGATCCTCGTCGGAATCGGGGAGAGTTTCGCCGAGCGTGCCGACTCCTTGATCGAGATCGGCAAGATACACAACATCTTTGGCAATATCCAAGAGGTCATCGTCCAGAACTTCCGGGCCAAGCCCGACACCGCGATGCGCGGGGTCGCCGACGCCGAGTTCGAGGAGTTCCTGGCGGCAGTCGCGGTGGCGCGCATCGTGCTCGGACCGCGGATGCGAATCCAGGCCCCGCCGAATCTGGTCTCTCCTGCCGAGTGTGCGGCTCTGGTCTCGGCGGGCGTCGACGACTGGGGTGGTGTGTCGCCGTTGACGCCCGACCACGTCAATCCCGAACGGCCCTGGCCCAATCTGGAATCCCTGGCCGAGATCACCGCCGCCACGGGCTACACCCTCACCGAGCGCGTCACTGCGCAGCCGCGTTACGTCCTGCAAGGCGCGCCGTGGATCGATCCGGCTGTCGCGGGCCACGTGCAGGCGGTGGCGGATCCGACGACCGGCCTGGCCGCCGACATCCGTCCGAGCGGCCGGTCTTGGGGTGTGGTCCGCGAGGCGGGCCGAGCCCCGGCTCGGGGTGTGCCGGACTTCGGCGCGGCATTGGACCGTGCTCACGCCGACCCGGCCGGCTGCAGTCCCGACGACTACCTGACCTTGGCGCACGCCGACGGCGAGGATCTCGATGCTCTTGTCGCGCTGGCTGATTCGCTACGTCGACAGACTGTCGGCGACGACGTCACCTACGTTTCCAGCCGCATCATCAACACCGTGTCCGTGTGCGAACCCGGCTGCCGATACTGTGCGACCTCCACCCACTCGGCTCTGTCGGCCGAGGAGGTCGCCGACCGGGCCTGGGAAGCATCGATCGCCGGGGTGGATGAGGTGTGCATTCGAACCGACGCCAACGCCACCGCCGCAGAGTGCTGTGAGTACATCCGCGCCATCAAGTCGCGGGTGCCGTTCATGCACGTGAGCCTCCTGGTCCCCGAGACGGTCGGCGTCGCGGTCCGTGCGAGCGGGCCGGTGGCCCACACGCTCCTGGCCGAACTGCGTGACGCGGGCCTCGACCACATCGGTGGCGCAGCGGGACTCATCATGGGGACAAGTGCGCTCTCGGTGGCCCATGAGTTGGGGCTGCGTTCCACCGCGACCGTGGTCTACGGCCACGGGGACGGTCCGTCCGACTGGGTACGTGAGTTGGGCCTGGTGCGCGAGATGTTCGACCGCACCGAGGGATTCATCGACTTCGTGCCGCTTCCGTTCTCACACGCCGGAGCCCCCGCCCCGTCTGTGGATGCCACCAAACCGACGATCCGCGACAGTCGGGCAGTGCACGCTCTGTCGCGTGTGATGTTGCACGGTCGGATTTCGACGATCGGAACCAGTCTGCGCGGTCTCGGGGTGGCGGATGCGCAGTTGATGCTGCAAAGTGGCGCAAGCGATCTGGGGCGGACGGCAATCGAGGAGACCATCGCGCGATCAACCGGGTCGCATCATGGCTTCGCGTGGACACCCGCAGAGATGCGGTCCATCGCTGGAGCAATCGGCCGACCAGCGCAGGAGCGAATCGTCGCCGGCGTCCGAAAAGAGAGTGCCGCATGAAGTTACCGCTGCCACCGGCGAAGCACCTGAGTGATCACGAGGTCGCCCGGTTGTTGTACACGGCCACCGAGTTGATCGATCCCGCCCTCGGGGCGGTGGAGCACCTCGATCCCCTGGGGATCAAGCACAGAACGTTCCGGGGACCCGAACAGCAGGCCATCTCGGCGTCAGAGGTGCCCGCCGAGGGAATCGCGAAATTGATTGCGGCGTTGGACGACTCACTCGTCAAGGTCACCGATGCTTCCGGCTTCCCGGGGACGGCGAAATGGGAGAGCTGGACCGCTGATCAGCGCCGAGACTGGTGGGTCAGCCGTATGGGAACAGTGACTACGGCCCTGGTGGCCTATCCCGGGGTGTTCGGCGTGATCGCTAATCGGCTGCCGATCCAGGTGATCGCCGGATTCGTGCAGCAAGCGGTCGTGCTGTGCGCGGTCGCACGGGCATACGGCATCGACGACCGTCATGCGCAGACCGACCTGCTCGCCCACGTGCTCTGCCGCCGGAAACTGGATTCGCGTGCGTTGCTGCGCAATGGGTCCGCAGACGAAGGTCACGCCTCGGTGTGGGACAGGCTGGCCACATCACGTGCCATCGTCGGTGAATTGGGTCGTCGTCCATCGCCGCGTCAACCCTGGCGGATGCTGGGTGCCCTGCCGGTCATCGGCGCCGTGGCCGATTTCATCGGCGAGCACTCCGCCCTTCGTCGGGCCACGGACTCCGCGGTGGAGAAGATCCAGCACAACAGCTGACCGCGAGTCAACGGGCAGGCTCGGCCAGCCCGGATTCGACGAGTGCCTCGAATCCTCCGACCACGTCGGTGGCCCGGTGGAGGCCGAGTTCCTGCAGCGACGCGGCGGCCAGGCTCGACGTGTATCCCTGCGAGCACAGCACGATCCACTGGACTTCATGGTCGACCGCTTGGGTGATGCGGGCGTCGGAAGTGGGATCGAGTCGCCATTCGAGAACGTTGCGTTCGATGATGAGGGCACCGTCCACTTCGCCCTCGGCGGCGCGTTGGGCTGCGGGCCGGATGTCGACGAGCACTCCACCCTGTTCGACGGCGATCGGCACGTCCGCCGCTTCCAGGCGCACCAGGCCCTCCCGCGCACGGGCCAGCATTTCATCGATCGTCAGACGTGTTGCCACAGAACTCATGCTGCCCCACCGTCGGTGAGTACGGTCTTGGTCCGGCGAAGCGACTGCGAACTCATGCTGCCCCGCCATCGGTGAGTACGGTCTTGGTCCGGCGAAGTGACTGCGAGTCGGTGACTTCGTAGTAGGACATCGCGGTCAACGGTGGTGAGTACGCGTGCACGCTGAGCGTCGGCGCGCTGGTCACCTCGCGGGTGGGGCTGCGGACCACGTCGTGGACCCAGCCCAGCGGGAACGAGGCCTGGTCGCCTTCGTCGAGAGTGCGTGCCCGGAGAGTGGATCCGGTCCACCGGTATTCGGTCAGTGCGCCCGACAGCACAGTGAGCGCGCCCAACGAACCGGCATGGTCGTGCAGGTCGGTTGATTCGTCGGGTGTCCAGCTGATCAGCCAGATGTCAACATCGTCGTCATAGTGCAGACGTGTTGCCCACCGGTTTTCCCGGTCCCAGTACTTGGGGAGCAGGTCGTCGTGGCGGCCGTCGAGTACGTCACTCGCGCTCTGGTCGGTCAGCCGCAGCAGATCGGCCGGTCGCAGCCGTGTCGGGAGGTGGTGGGTGGGTAGTGCGGCGGTGGAGAGCGGACGGTTCAGTGTGGAGGTCATGACAGGTGCTCCTGGGAAAGGTCGAATGGTGCGTGGTCGCTGGGTCAGCGACAACACATTCGGTTCCACAGGGGCATCTGGCGCACGGTCACGTCACCCAGGATGGATTGCGCCCGCCGGAGTGCACAGGGTTAGGACCGTCGTGATTTCAATCGAGGCCCCGACTGACGGGTAGAAAGGCCACCTTGCCTCACCCGGTTTTGACTTGATATGTGCAACGCGGATACTAGGAGGCGACAAGCGGGCAGTCTGCCGTCCTTTTTTGTGGTGGAGGGCGTGCCCGCTTTTGAGCGCGTGCAGCCCACGCGCGAGTAGCGAAGACGAGGAGGGTGGTCGGTGACCTATATCATCGCTGAGCCTTGCGTTGATGTGTTGGACAAGGCATGCGTCGAGGAATGCCCTGTCGACTGCATCTATGAGGGCGAACGGATGCTCTACATCCAGCCCGACGAATGTGTCGACTGTGGTGCCTGTGAGCCGGTGTGCCCGGTGGAGGCCATCTTCTACGAAGACGATGTGCCGGACGAGTGGGAACCGTATGTCAACGCCAACGTCGACTTCTTCGATGATCTCGGTTCGCCTGGCGGTGCCAGCAAGGTGGGGAAGGTCGCGTACGACTCGCCGTTCGTCAAAGCGCTGCCTCCGATGAACACCGAGGACTGACTGCCCGATGACAGTGGTGCGTGGCCGCGAACCGGTTTCCAGGCGGCTTCCGGATTTCCCCTGGGACACCCTCGCGGCCGCGAAGGCCCGGGCGACGGAGCATCGCGACGGCATCGTCGATCTCTCCGTGGGAACGCCGGTGGACCCGGTTGATCCGCTGATCCGGTCGGCACTGGCCGAGGCGTCGGGTTTTCCCGGCTACCCGGTGACCATCGGGACACTCGAGGTCCGCAGCGCCGCGGTGGCCGCTCTTGCGCGTCGGCACGCGGTTCCCGGTCTCGACGAGACCATGATCTTGCCGGTGATCGGCACCAAAGAGGTCATCGCCGGTCTGCCGTCGACCCTGGGTATCGGACCGGGCGATCAAGTGGTGATTCCCGAAATCGCTTATCCCACATATGAAGTCGGTGCCCTGCTTGCCGGTGCGGAGCCGGTTCGCGCTGATTCGCTCACGCAGCTCGGACCGAGTTCGCCTGCTCTCCTGTACCTGAACTCGCCGTCGAACCCCACCGGGAAGGTCCTCGGGCTCGAGCACCTCCGCAAGGTCGTCCAGTGGGCGCGCGAGCGCGGGACGATCGTGGTGTCGGACGAGTGCTACCTGGGCCTGGCGTGGGACGACGAGCCGCTGTCGATCCTCGACCCCCGGGTCACCGACGGTGATCTGACCGGTCTGCTGGCGGTCCATTCGTTGTCCAAGACGTCGAACCTCGCGAGCTACCGCGCTGGTTTCCTCGCCGGCGACCCGGCGCTGATCGGGGAGCTGCTGGCCGTGCGCAAACATGCGGGCCTGATGGTCCCGTACGCGATGCAGGCGGCGATGGCCGCAGCGCTCGGCGACGACCATCACGTGGACGCCCAGCGGGAACGTTACCGCGCCCGCCGCGAGACTCTTGCGGCGGCCGTTCGCAGCGCCGGGCTGCGGATCGATGAATCGGCCGCAGGTCTGTATCTGTGGGCGACCCGGGACGAGCCGTGCCGAGACACCGTCGACTGGCTTGCCGAGCGCGGCATCCTCGTCGCCCCAGGCGATTTCTACGGCCCGCGTGGCGTGCGCCATGTACGGTTCGCGCTGACCGCCACCGACGAACGGATTACGGCTGCGGCCACCCGCCTGGCATCCTGACCTGCAGATATATCACCTGTAGCCAATCTGAGACCGTTCCGTTACCCCATTTCGGCGACTTTGGGCGAAGCTGTGATCAACCAGCTGGATCGATTGTCGAAACAGCTACCGCTACAAGGGATTCGAATGGCCGGCGCCGTCCACTCGTGAACCGGGTGAGGAGGCGTGATGAGCACACAGCTGACCGGATCATCGATCGCGTGGCGTGCCCCGATCTCCGACCTGCTGGGCGATCTCGCGGATGCGGGGTCTCTGCGCTTCACCGAGGTGGTCGCCGAGAACATGACGCCCGGCGCGTTGCCGGACGGAGTGATCGATCTGCGCGCCCGAGGAGTGACGATCGTGGCGCACGGTGTCAGCCTGGGCCTCGCCGGAGCCGATGTACCCGACCCGGGGCGTTTGCGCCGACTGGCCGAACTCGCACGTGAACTCGAGTCGCCGGTGGTCAGCGAGCACATCGCGTTCGTCAGGGCCGCCGACTCGCCCGATCCTCTTCATGGCGACGTCCTGGAAGCCGGTCATCTGTTGCCGCCTCCCCGAACACGCGCGGCGTTGACAGTCCTGTGCGACAACGTCTCCCGCGCCCAAGACGCAGTGGGTCTACCGCTGGCACTGGAGAACATCGCGGCGCTGATCGCCTGGCCGGAGGATGAGTTCGACGAACCCGACTATCTCGCCGAGATCGTCCGGCGCACAGGGGCACAGTTGGTCCTGGACGTGGCCAACCTCTTCTCGAGCGCCGTCGCGCAGGGGACTGATCCGCTACAACAGTTGCTGCGATTCCCGTTGTCGCACATCGCCTACGTGCACACCGCAGGCGGGCGTTATCGCCAAGGTCGATATGTGGACACCCATGGCGATCCGATGGTGGACGATGTGACGACGTTGCTCACGCAGTTCGTGGCGGGATGCCACCGGGCGCGGGTCCGGGTTCCCGGGATCATGCTCGAACGTGACACGGATATCAGACCCGAGACGGTGTTGCCGGGCTTGCGCGCGATCGACGCCGCGATCGAGGAAGGCCGGGTCCGTGAAGTCGACCACTGCGCTTGACCGAGAACGCGCGGCGCTCGCCGCCCGTCAACGCGAGGTGGTGGGTGACCTACTCGCAGGCCGGGTCCCCGCCGGCTTCGACCGCGTCGGATCGATGCTGACGAGCGACATCCTGGTCGGGAAGCGAGCTTCGGCGGCGCTGCGTGCAGGCCCGCAACTCGAAGCGCTCCCGCGCTGGCGTTCGCGGTTCGGTCAGTTCGGTAGAGAGAACTCCCTTCGTGGGTGCGCGCATGATGACGTGGCCGCTTTCACGTTGTGGCTCGAGCGTCGCGAAGATCTGGACCCCGAGGCAGCGGATTGGCTTGCGGTCGAAAAGGTGTACGCAGGGGTCCGTCGGATCGCTTGGGTGCGCTACCGCGGACGTCGTGAACTGGTGATCGGAATGGGTTCGGCGACATGGCATCTGTCAGGGTCGCGTCCAAGAGTTGTCGACGAGGAGGGGTTGTCATGAACGCACTGTTCATACCTCTGGCGGTGGCTGCGGGAGCAGCGGTTAGAAGGGCGAGGTGATGACAATTCTGATCGTGATCGGCGCGTGTTTGGCCGGCGGGGCGCTGATCGCCCTCATCGCTGTGGTCGGTTCCCGCTCGTCCAGATCGGCCGATCGGTATCGGGCTCCTGGCCGGGGGCGTGGGTACAACTACAGCTGCGGATCGGGGCACCAACACAACTGCAGCTCGAGCAGCTCGTGCAGCAGTTCAGGATCGTGCAGTTCGGGGAGTTCTTGCAGTTCCGGAAGCTCCTGTGGCTCAGGGTGTGGTGGTGGCGGAGGCGACTGACCGTCGACTCCGTCCCACCACCATCTGGGCGTCAGTTCGCGTGAAGTGCGGCGTTCAGTTCGATCCCGTCGCCCTTCCACGGGGTCACTTCCACGGCGCCGGTAGTGCTGTTGCGACGGAACAAGATGTTGCTCTTGCCCGACAACTCCCGCGCCTTGACCACGGTGCCGTCAGGTCCGGTGACCTTGGTGCCCGCGGTCACGTAGAGGCCCGCTTCGATCACGCAGTCGTCTCCGAGCGCGATACCGCACCCGGAGTTGGCCCCCAGCAGGCAACGCTTGCCGAGAGAGATGATCTCTTTGCCGCCGCCGGACAGGGTGCCCATCGTCGACGCACCACCACCGACGTCCGACCCGTCACCGACGATGACCCCGGCCGAGATCCGGCCCTCGATCATCGACTGTCCGAGTGTTCCGGCGTTGAAGTTCACGAAGCCCTCGTGCATCACCGTGGTTCCCTCGGCAAGATGCGCGCCGAGGCGTACGCGGCCGGCGTCTGCGATCCGGACTCCGCTCGGCACAACGTAATCGACCATCCTGGGGAACTTGTCAATGCCGTAGACAGTGACCTGGCCACGGACCCTGAGCTTGGCGCGGGTGAGCTCGAAGCCCTCGACGGCACACGGGCCGAAATTGGTCCACACCACATTCGACAGCTTCCCGAAGACCCCGTCCATGTTTGCACCGTGGGGAACGACGAGTCGATGTGAGAGCAGGTGCAGTCGCAGGTATGCGTCGTGGGCGTCCGCTGGTGCATCGGCCAGCACGATCGAGGTGCGGACCGCCACGGTTCGCACACCGCGGGCGGTGTCGCTGCCCACGAGAGAGGCGAGGTCGGCGGGTACCTCGTCGCCTTCGAGGAGAGTCGTACCGGATTCGGTCACCTCGGTGAGTTCGGGCGAGGGATACCAGGTGTCGAGGACCGCCCCGTCATCGGTCATGGTGGCGATGCCGATGGCTGAGGCTCCAGATGCGTTGGTCACGGGTCATGAGTTTACGCGGAGCAACTTCACGCAGGACAATCGAGAGTGTGTCCGAATACGTCACCTACCGCGAACGCCAGTCGTCGCTGGTGCCCGCGACGATCTGGTGGCGCAGCGGCCCGGCAGGTCCCACCGAGATATTGCCGGATGGGTGCATGGACCTGATATGGACGGGCACAGACCTGATGATCGCCGGACCGGACACCGGACCCGTCGTCGTGGAGGGATCGCGCACGGCAGACATGACCGCTTTGCGATTCGAGCCGGGTATTGCCCCGGTCGTCTTCGGTTGTGCCGCAGACGAACTGATCAACAGTAGGGTCGCGCTCGACGATGTGTGGCCGGGCCGGGCGGCACGCCTGCTCACCGAACAGGTGGCATCCGCCGCGGATCCTGCAGCAGTACTACAGAGATGTGCCGCCGACAGCCTCGCCCGGAGGCCGCCCCCGCGATGGCTCCGTCCGGCAACGGCACTGTTGGCGGATGGTCAGCCGGTGAGCCGGGTCGCCGACGAGGTGAGCGTGAGCCCTCGTCAACTCCAGCGATGGTCGCGGCACCACTACGGATACGGCGCGAAGGCGCTCGCGCGGATCCTACGGGTGGATTCTGCGCTGGATGGCCTACGGGCCGGGGCCCCGCTCACACAGGTGGCCCACTCGACCGGGTACGCCGACTACGCGCACATGTTCCGCGAGGTCCGGGCGGTCACAGGGAAGGCCCCGACCCATTTCGCGCGTGGTCAGGTCGAGGGGGCGTAGAAGTCGACGCTGTTCCCATCAGGATCGACGACGGTCGCGGCCATGTCTTCGACCACGATGGACAGCGCATTGAGGATCGGCTTCGGCGTTTTCATGAGCGTCAACGTATGTGCGTGCCCGGGCATCGGTCATGAATGTTTTGGACAACTCTGACAACTCGTGCGGGGGAGCGGTGGGCGACTACGGTGAACGACGTGAGTATCCCGGCCCTTGACCTGCGCGCCGACCCGATCGACCTGACGGCAGCGCTCGTCGACATCCCCAGTGTCAGTCATGACGAAGCCGCGATCGCGGATGCCGTGGAGATCGCGATACGCGAGCAGACCTCCGGTTTCGAGGTGCTGCGCCACGGCAACCGGGTGCTCGCCCGCACCGATCGCGGTAAGCCCCGTCGAGTGGTGCTCGCCGGTCACCTCGACACCGTCCCCATCGCCGACAACGTCCCGAGTCGCCGTGAGAAGGCAGGCAGTGACGGTGATGTGCTCCACGGATGCGGCACCGTCGACATGAAGTCCGGCGACGCAATTTTCCTGCACCTCGCCGCCACACTCGACGACCCGAACTGCGATCTGACCCTGATCTTCTACGACTGCGAAGAGATCGCCGCTAAATACAACGGACTCGGTGTCATCGAGCGCGAGTTGCCGCAGTGGCTCGCCGGAGACGTCGCCATATTGGGTGAGCCCACCGCAGGTCAGATCGAGGCGGGTTGCCAGGGCACCCTGCGGGTGAGGCTGAGCACCGCAGGTGTGCGTGCCCATTCGGCTCGCTCCTGGCTGGGCGACAACGCGATCCACAAGCTGGGTTCGGTGCTCCAGACCCTGGCCGCCTACCAGGCGCGCCGAGTGGACATCGACGGGTGCGAATACCGGGAAGGTCTCTCGGCCGTGCGCATCGAGGGCGGTGTCGCAGGAAACGTCGTGCCAGACGTGGCGAGCGTCGACGTGAACTTCCGGTTCGCGCCGGACCGGTCGGTGGAGCAGGCGGCCGACCATGTCCGCCAGCTGTTCGAGGACGAGATCGCCTCCGGCGCAGTGACCTTCGAAGTGACGGACTCGGCGGCGGGAGCGCTTCCCGGACTGGGGCATCCGGCGGCCGCGGCCCTGGTCGACGCGGCAGGCGGGCAGTTCCGGGCCAAGTACGGCTGGACTGACGTGTCCCGATTCTCGGCGCTCGGGATCCCGGCGGTCAATTTCGGGCCGGGAGACCCGAATCTCGCGCACAAACGCGATGAACGGGTGCCCACCTCGCAGATCGCCGAGGTGACCGACGTTCTTCGGCGATATCTCACCGCCTGACCGCCTGCTCGGGGGCCGACATCTGCCGACCGTTGCTAGCGTCGTGGCATGTCAACACCCGACCGAGACACCCGACTCAGCTATCGCGGGGCGGCCCGGATCCGCGAGGATCACGACAAGCCTGTTCAGACCACGGACCAGCGCCTGCTGCGATCACCCGATTCCGCACGTGACCCGTGGAGGGTGCTGCGCATCCAGTCCGAATTCGTCGAGGGTTTCGACACCCTCTCGACGGTCTCGTCCGCAGTGACCGTGTTCGGTTCGGCCCGCGTGCAACCGGGTTCCCCGTTCTACGAATTGGGCCGCGAGCTGGGTGCGGCGCTGGCCGACGCGGGATATCCGGTGATCACCGGCGGCGGACCCGGCCTGATGGAAGCGGTCAACCGCGGCGCCTGCGAGAACGGTGGTTACTCCATCGGGCTCGGCATCGAGCTGCCGTTCGAGCAGAACCTGAACGAATGGGTCGACCTCGGCATCAATTTCCGGTACTTCTTCGTCCGTAAGACCATGTTCGTAAAGTATGCGCAGGCTTTCATCTGCTTGCCCGGCGGCTTCGGAACGCTCGACGAACTCTTCGAGGCTCTCACCCTGGTGCAGACCCGCAAAGTGGTCCAGTTTCCGATCGTCCTGTTGGGCAAGGACTTCTGGGAACCGCTCCTGGCCTGGGTCCGTACGACGATGGCCAGTGAGGGCCTGGTGTCCGAGGCGGACATCGAGCTCCTGCAGGTGACCGATTCGGTGACCGAAGCAGTTGCGATCGTAAACGAATCGCGCCAGCGGCAGGCCAAATCATGAGTGCGATCTGCGTGTATTGCGCGTCCGGACCGGTGCCTGACGAGTACCTGCAGCTGGCGGCCGAGCTCGGCACCGCCATCGGCAGCACCGGGAACACGCTGGTGTCCGGGGGTGGCAACGTGTCCATGATGGGTGCGGTGGCGCAGGCGACCCGCGACGCCGGTGGCCACACCGTAGGGATCATCCCCAAAGCGCTGGTGCACCGCGAAGTCGCGGACACCGACGCCGATGAACTCGTCGTCACCGACACCATGCGTGAGCGCAAGCAGCAGATGGACGACCGGGCCGATGCGTTCATCACCCTGCCCGGAGGTATCGGGACACTCGAAGAACTGTTCGAGACGTGGACGGCCGGCTACCTCGGCATGCACGACAAGCCCGTGGTCCTGCTCGATCCCGGAGGACATTACGACCCGCTCGTGCGGTGGTTGCGCGACCTGACGGCAACCGGGTTCGTCTCCACGTATGCACTCGATCGGCTTGTCGTCACCAAGTCGGTCCGCGACGCTTTGGCAGCGTGCAATATTTATCTGTGAATATCGGTAACCTCATCGCGAACGTGCCGTGCGGAGCTCTACGGAGCTCGTTTGGGGGCACAACGGACAAGCATCGGAGCTCAGGTGGCAAGTGAATCCCGGACAAGTGTTGGACTTCTCGACGTTGCGAAGGGCGCGCTTGCGATGGTGCCGGATGTACCCGGCATCGTCAGGCACGCACCGGGGCTGATCCTTCGCAGGCCGTCGGCGGAGTCGACGATCGGGTCGGTGTTCAACTCGCTGGTGGCCAAACACCCCGAGCGGCCTTTCATCCGGTTCGAGGGCAATTCCATCACCTACGGGGAGGCCAATCGCCGGATCAACCGCTATGCCGATTTCTTCAGCAAGAACGGTGTGGGACAGGGCGATGTCGTAGGCGTACTCGCGAAGAACCATCCCCAGACGCTCCTGGTGATGATCGCCGCGGTGAAGCTCGGCGCGGTGGCGGGGATGCTGAACTACAACCAGCGTGGGAAGGTGCTCACCCACAGTCTCGGGATCCTCGAGGCCACCGTTCTCGTGGTCGACCCGGAGGTTCGCGAGGCCCTCGAATCGCTCGACGACGATCACGCGCTGCCCTCGGTCACAGTTGATTTCGATGAGCTCAACGAGGCCACCGAAGGTCTGAGCGAGGAGAATCCTGCGGTCACCGCCGGGCTTCCCGCAAAGACCAAGGCATTCTACATTTTCACCTCCGGCACCACCGGGATGCCGAAGGCCAGCATCATGTCGCACTACCGCTGGATGACCAGCATGGACGGCATCGGCGGCATGGGGGTGCGGCTTCGCCACAGCGACACCATGTATTCGGCGCTGCCGCTCTACCACAACAATGCGCTGACAGTTGCGCTGTCGTCGGTGCTGGCGTCGGGCGCATGCCTCGCCATCGGCAAGTCGTTCTCGGCGTCCCGCTTCTGGGACGACGTGATCCAGAACCGGGCCACGGCGTTCTGCTACATCGGCGAACTCTGCCGGTACCTGATGGCCCAGCCCGAGAAGCCGACCGACCGCAGCCACGGTGTCAAGGTGATCGTCGGCAACGGCATGCGGGCCGAGATCTGGGAGAAGTTCACCCAACGCTTCGGCATCGAGCGGGTGGTCGAGTTCTACGGCGCCTCCGAGCTCAACCTGGCATTCATCAACGTGTTCAACCTGACCCGCACCGCCGGGTTCTGCCCGCTGCCGTACAAGGTCGTCGAGTACGACCACGAGACGGGCGACCCGAAACGCAACGGCGACGGCCGCCTGACAAAGGTCTCGAAAGGTGAAGCGGGACTGCTCATCTCGGAGATCTCCGATCGAGTGCCCTTCGACGGCTACACCGATGAAGAGGCGTCCAACAAGAAGATCATCTCCGACGCGTTCAAGGACGGTGACCGGTGGTTCAACTCCGGTGACCTCGTGCGCGATCTCGGTATGTCGCACATCGCCTTTGTCGACCGGCTCGGTGACACGTTCCGCTGGAAAGGCGAGAACGTCGCGACCACCGAGGTCGAGGGTGCTCTCGCAGGCGTTGACACTATCGATCAGGCCGTGGTCTACGGCGTGGAGGTGCCGGGCAGTGACGGCAAGGCCGGAATGGCCTCGGTGACCGTCCGCGAGGGCGCCGACCTGGATCCGAAGGCGCTCGCGAAACACCTGTACGACGAGCTGCCCCAGTACGCGGTCCCGCTGTTCCTCCGGGTCGTTGATCAGCTCGAGCAGACATCGACGTTCAAGAACCGGAAGGTCGAGCTGCGCGATCAGGGTTACGCGGACGTCGGCGACGATGCACTCTATGTTTTGACCGGTAGCGAGGACGGGTACATCGAGTTCTACGATGATTACCCCGATGACGTTGCCGGAGCCAAAGTCCCCCGCGGATAAGCCGATCCCGAGCGCGCAGACCGTGAGGCCTGACGCGTGGCCGGCGTATGCGCCGGTGTCGCCGACCCTCTGTGGCCGTGCGGTCGCCACGGATCGTGCGTTGGTCATGGCGATCGTCAACCGGACACCGGATTCGTTCTACGACCGTGGGTCCAGCTTCTCCGACGATGGCGCGAAGTCCCGAGTCGAGCAGGTCGTCGCCGAGGGTGCCGACATAGTCGACATCGGCGGGGTGAAGGCGGGTCCCGGTGCCGAGGTCGACGCCGCAGAAGAAATCGACCGGGTGTTGCCGATGGTCGAGTGGATCCGTGATCGGCACCCGGATCTCATCATCAGCGTCGACACATGGCGCGCCGACGTGGCCCGCAGAGCAGTGGACGCCGGGGCGGATCTGATCAACGACACGTGGGCAGGGGCCGATCCAGACCTGGTCTCGGTGGCCGCCGAGATGTCGGCGGGCATCGTTTGTTCGCACACCGGGGGAGCCGTACCGCGTACCCGCCCCCACAGGGTTCGGTACCCGGACGTGGTGGCCGACGTGCTTGCGGAGGTGACCAAAGCTGCCGACCGGGCGGCTGCCGCAGGTGTGCGCGGTGATTCGATTGTCATCGATCCGACGCATGACTTCGGGAAGAACACCCATCACGGGTTGGCTTTGTTACGCCAGGTGAACGTTCTGGTTAATACCGGCTGGCCAGTGCTGATGGCACTGAGCAACAAGGATTTTGTAGGGGAGACTCTAGGGGTAGGCCTGGAAGATCGGCTGGAGGGGACACTGGCCGCGACAGCACTTGCCGCTTCGGCGGGAGCACGAGTGTTTCGCGTTCACGAGGTTGCCGCCACACGAAGGGTGGTCGAGATGGTTGCCGCAATAGCCGGGACCAGACCACCTGCCCGAACAGTAAGGGGTTTGGCATGACCGCTGGAAAACACGTCACTGGAAAGTCCGACCGCGTCTGGACGCCCATCGCGTCCGCGCCCGAAGATTCGCCGCAGGCCGAGTGGGCCGCCGATCACAGCTGGGACCGACCAGACTGGTCTGTCGAGGAGTTGGTGGCCGCAAAACGCGGCCGCACGGTGTCGGTGGTCCTGCCGGCGCTGAACGAGGAAGACACCGTCGCGGATGTGATCGCCTCGATCCGTCCACTCGTCGGCACCCTGGTCGATGAACTCGTCGTGCTCGACTCGGGCTCGACCGACGCCACCGCCGAGCGGGCTCGCGCGGCCGGCGCCCAGGTGATCACCCGTGAAGAGGCGGTTCCCGAGGTGGAGCCGGTTCGCGGTAAAGGTGAAGTCCTGTGGCGTTCGCTCGCCGCCACCACCGGCGATCTCATCGCTTTTGTCGACTCCGATCTCATCGATCCCGATCCGATGTTCGTGCCGAAACTACTCGGACCGCTGTTGATCAACGAGGACATCCAACTGGTGAAGGGCTTCTATCGACGCCCGCTCCGTACGGGTCAGGGTGAGGACGCAAACGGAGGCGGCCGAGTCACCGAACTGGTTGCCAGGCCGCTGCTCGCGTCCTTCAAGCCTGATCTCACCGCGGTGCTGCAACCTCTCGGAGGCGAATACGCCGGTACCCGGGAATTGTTGTGCGCCGTTCCTTTCGCCCCCGGTTACGGAGTGGAGATCGGGTTGCTCGTCGACACCTACGACCGCTACGGGATGGCCGGCATCGGCCAGGTCAACCTGGGCGTGCGCACCCACCGGAACCGCCCTCTCGTGGAGCTCGGGGTGATGAGCCGCCAGATCGTCGGCACACTGATGGGCCGGTGCGGCATCGAGGACTCGGGTGTGGGGCTCACCCAGTTCAAGATCCAGCCCGACGGCACCTTCACACCGAAGACCACCGATGTCTACCTCGCTGATCGGCCCGCGATGAACACCTTGCGGCCGATGGCCACCACGCGAGCGCGCCGCGCCTCGTAACGGTCGACCCAACCGTCACCACAGCACCAAGGACGATCCACCTGCCGAGCAGGTGGATCGTCTTTGCATATGCAGCGCCCCGGTCGGCTACCGTAACTAGAACATGTTCTAGCAAGGTGTCCGTTCACACTTCGGGGAGTTGGTCGATGTCAGGTTCGATGACGGGTAAGTCCGTTCTGGTCACGGGTGGCGGCAGCGGGATCGGCGCGGGAATCGCCGGTGCACTCGCCGAGCAGGGGGCCAAGGTGACGATTGTCGGTCGCAACGCCGAGCGCCTCGGCGAGACGGCCGACAAGTTCAACGCAGCATTGGTGGGGGGTTCGGTGCACGCTCATGCGGGTGACATCACCGACGAGGATCGGGTCGCGGAAGCGGTGGCCGCGGCCACGGCTCTCACCGGGCGCCTGGACGGAATCGTCGCGTGCGCCGGCGGTAGCGAGACCATCGGCCCGATCACCCAGATGGACACCGCTGCGTGGAAACGCACCATCGACCTCAACCTGAACGGCACGATGTTCACCATCAAGCACGGCGGGCGCGAGCTTGTGCGGGCCGGCGGCGGGTCGATCGTGGCCATCTCGTCGATCGCGGCGAGCAACACGCACCGATGGTTCGGGGCGTACGGCGTCACCAAGTCGGGCGTCGATCACCTCGTTGCGCTGGCCGCAGACGAGTTGGGCGCCAGCAACGTTCGCGTCAACGGGATCCGGCCGGGCCTGACCCGCACCGAATTGGTGGGCATGATCGTGGACGATCCGACGCTGAGCGAGGACTACCGGGTGAGCACCCCGCTGCCTCGTGTCGGCGAGGTGGAGGACATCGCCGCGCTGGCGCGGTTCCTGCTCGGTGACGAATCGTCTTGGATCACCGGGCAGGTCATCAATGTGGACGGGGGCCAGATGCTGCGGCGTGGTCCCGACTTCAGTTCCATGCTCGAGCCGTTGTTCGGAGCCGAGGGCTTGCGCGGAGTCGTCCACACGGAGAGTGACGGAGCAGTCGAGAACACAGAGGAGGCAAGGTCATGACCACCGCACATCAGGTGTTGGGCGCCGAGGTGCAGATGCCGGTACGGGTCCGTGATGCGAGTTGCTTTGTTGCCGGGTTCACCGCCTCGGCGTCAGCGGCGCAGGCCGCGATCGACCAGACAGGGCTGCAGGTGATGCAGGTGCGCCCGGGCCGGGCGATGTGCATGCTCGTATTCGTCGACTATGTGGATGGAGATCTCGGTCCCTACAACGAGTTCGGAGTGTGCCTGCTCGTCGGTGATCGGGAACGCCGTGGCGCGTCGATCGTTTCGAATCTGAGGGATCTGGCTGCCGGGCGCGCACGTGCGCTCGTGCATCGGCTTCCCGTGGACGGCGAGTTCACTCTTGCTGCGGGCCGGGGTATCTGGGGCTTTCCCAAGACACTGGCCGACTTCGATGTCGACCATCGCAGCGCCACAAAGCGGGGAGTGGTCAGCGAGGGCGGACAGATGATCGCTGCGTTGACGGTGCGGCCGGGCATCAAGGTTCCCGATTCCGGCGCCACCACGGTCTTGCGTGCCTACTCGCATCTCGACGGGGTCACCAGGGAGACCCCTTGGGTGCTGAACAACACCAAGAACACCCGCACCCGCATCGGCGGCGCCGATCTGCAGCTGGGTTCGCATCCGATCGCCGATGAGCTGCGAAGCCTGAAGCTGGGACGTCGGGCATTGATGACATCGTCGGTCGGCCACCTGGAGATGACGTTCGAGGACGCCGAGCGGGTGTCATAGTGGATGGGTGCTGACGTTACTGCTCTACCTGCTGATCATGATCGCCGTGATCGGTGTCGTGTTCGCCGTTGTCTGGGTGGTGTTCGGGCGGTCGGAAGACCTTCCGCCCCTTGAACCGGGCACCACACTGACGCGGCTGCCGCGCGCCGGGATCACCGGTGACGACATCCGGTCCCTGCGGTTCGCGCAGGTGACCCGCGGCTACAAAGCGGGCGAAGTGGACTGGGCCCTGGAGAAGCTCGCCAGGGAAATCGATGAACTCAGGTCGGCGCTTTACCGGCTCCAGGCTCGTGACGAGGTCGAAAGCCCAGCGCAAGAGGCAGAATAACCCGTCAGTAGTCCGTACTATAGAAGCCGACCAGCGTATAACCGCGCGGTGTCAACGGATATTGGCACCGACCGAATAAGATCAGACTTCGACGCCGACTGCGGCAGCGAATCTGAAGGGAGCAGAGATGGCGGCGATGAAGCCACGGACCGGGGACGGTCCCCTTGAAGCAACCAAGGAAGGGCGAGGAATCGTTGTACGCATCCCCATCGAGGGTGGCGGCCGACTGGTTGTCGAGCTGACCTCGGACGAGGCAGCGGCATTGGGTGAAGAACTGCGTGGGGTGACCGCCTGATCCGGTGACACGCAGCAACAACAAGGAGACGATCGACCATGCTTTCTGCAGTGGTCGATCTCTTGTGTTGTCCGGTGTGCCGGGCACCATTCGAGTGCGCTGACCGCACTCTCTGGTGCACCGGCGGCCATAGTTTTGACATCTCGAAGCAGGGATACGTCAGCCTGCTCGGGGGCGGGGGGAGCAGTTTTCGTTCGGACACCGCCGAGATGCTCGGTGCCAGAACAAGATTCTTGAACGCGGGTTTCTACGACCCGATTCTCTCCGCGGTACGCGATCAGTGCGCGCCTGGCGCAACGATTCTCGATGTGGGCGCGGGTACCGGGCACTACCTGTCGGCCGCGGTCGATGCGTCGGGCGGGCGCGGCGTCGGCATCGATCTCTCGAAGATCGCGGCGCGGCAACTCGGTCGGCTGCCCGGGGAGATCGGTGCCGTCGTCGCTGATGGCTGGCAACCCTTTCCCATCGCCGATCAGGTGATCGACCTTGCGTTGTCGGTGTTCTCGCCACGCAACATACCCGAGTTCGCGCGAGTGCTCAGGGCCGACGGCAAGCTGGTGGTGGTGACCCCGACACCTCGCCACCTGCGCGAACTGGTAGATGCCGTGGGCATGATCGGGGTGGACAAGGACAAATCCGAGCGGATCGGCAACAGCATGGCGGGCACCTTCGTCCGCATCGAACGCACCCTGGTCGAGTACTCGGTTGCCCTGTCGCACTCGGAGATAGCCGATGTGGTCCTCATGGGTCCGTCCGCATTTCATCTGACAACAGGCGATGTCGCCGCGAAGCTCTCCGGTCTGCCCGACCCGCTGTCCGTGACGGTGTCGACAACCGTTCAGGTGTATCAGCCTGTGGCGCAGACGGTTTCGTAGATCGAGAGCGTCTGCTCGGCGATCGAGTCCCATGAGAATTCGGCAATGGCGCGTTCGCGGCCGGCTGCACCCATGGCGGCGGCCTGAACCGGGTCTGCGACCACCCGATTCACCGCCGCGGCGAGATCGTGTTCGAAATCGCGGGTGTTGTCTTCGCTGTAATGCACCAGTAGGCCGGTGACCTCGTCTCGGACCACCTCGGGGATGCCACCGACGTCCGAGGCCACCACCGCGGTTCCGCATGCCATGGCTTCCAAGTTGACGATTCCCAGAGGCTCGTAGATCGACGGGCAGATGAATACGGTTGCAGCCGAGAGAATTTCCCGCACCTTCTCGGTGGGCAACATCTCGCGCACCCAGAACACCCCCGAGCGGGCGGCGGACAGGTGCTCCACGGCTTCGGCGATCTCCGCACCGATCTCAGGGGTGTCGGGTGCGCCGGCACACAGCACCAGTTGCAGATCGGGGTCCATGTGGTGGGCTGCGGCGATCAGGTGGCGAACACCCTTCTGCCGGGTGATGCGACCGACGAACACCGCGATGGGGCGTGACGGATCGACGCCGATGTCGGTCAGGACCGACGTCGAGTCGGCGTCCACCGGGTGCCACGTGTGGGTGTCGATGCCGTTGCGGACAACATGCACCTTGTCCGGGTCGAGGCGCGGATAGGCATCACACACATCGATCCGCATACCCGAACTGACCGCGATCACGGCATCTGCGTATTCGACGGCGTTCTTCTCCACCCAGCTCGACACGCGGTACCCACCGCCGAGTTGCTCGGCTTTCCAGGGTCTGCGGGGTTCGAGTGAATGTGCGGTCAGCACATGGGGTATCCCGTGCAGCTGCGCGGCGAGGTGGCCGGCGAGCCCGGTGTACCAGGTGTGTGAATGCGCGACCGACGCGCCTTCGGCGGCCACCGCCATCCGTAGATCCGACGACAGTGTGGTGATCGCCGCGTTGGCGCCTTGGAGGCCGGGGTCGACTCCGTGGACCTGAGCGGTCTCACGCGGAGCGCCCATGCAGTGCACGTCGACCGTGGCGAGGTGGCGCAGATGGCGCACCAATTCGGTGACGTGGACTCCGGCGCCGCCGTACACTTCTGGTGGATATTCCCTGGTCATCATCGCCACGCGCATGGGTCTGACGCTAGTCGGACGAAGGCCGTAACGCCATCGGTGCACTTCAATCCCGCCGTGTGATCAGAAGTTGTGTCGCGATAGCGCAAGCGATTTCGAAACTCTCGCCTGTTGTCTCTGGCCGCGACGTCAGTTGACGGATAGGTTTAAGGGGTGATTTCACAGCGCCACGTCCTCGGGATCGTCCTCGCCGGCGGCGAGGGGAAACGACTCTTTCCGTTGACGATGGACCGCGCCAAGCCCGCCGTGCCGTTCGGTGGCGGATACCGGCTCATCGACTTCGTCCTCAGCAACCTCGTCAACGCCGGGTATTCGCGGCTGTGCGTGCTCACGCAGTACAAGTCACACTCGCTCGACCGCCACATCTCGCAGACCTGGCGGCCATCGGGGTTCAACGGCGAATACATCACGCCTGTGCCGGCGCAGCAACGGCTCGGACCCCGCTGGTACACCGGCAGCGCCGATGCGATCTTCCAGTCGTTGAACCTGGTCTACGACGAGGAGCCCGAGTACATCGTCGTATTCGGCGCCGATCACGTCTACCGGATGGATCCCGAGCAGATGGTCGAGGCCCACATCGCTTCTGGTGCCGAGTGCACGGTGGCGGGCATCCGGGTTCCGCGTGCGGAGGCCGTGGCGTTCGGCTGTATCGATTCCGACGACAGCGGCAAGATCACCCAGTTCCTCGAGAAGCCCGCCGATCCGCCCGGCACTCCGGACGATCCGGACGCGACGTTCGCATCGATGGGCAACTACGTCTTCACGGCCGACGCCTTGGTGAGGGCGATCAAGGCCGACGCCGACAACCCCGACTCCGACCACGACATGGGCGGCGACATCATCCCGGCCTTCGTCGACCGCGGTGAGGCGTTCGTCTACGACTTCAAGGACAACCAGGTGCCCGGGGCCACCGACCGCGACCGCGGATACTGGCGCGACGTCGGCACCCTCGACGCCTTCTACGACGCCCACATGGACCTGGTGTCGGTGCACCCGATTTTCAACCTCTACAACCGGCGCTGGCCCATTCACGGCTCCGCGGACTATCTGGTGGCGCCTGCGAAGTTCGTCCAGGGAGGCCTCGCGCAGGAGTCGATGGTGGGGGCGGGGAGTATCATCTCCGCAGCCACCGTTCGCAACTCGGTCCTGAGTTCCAACGTGATCGTCGAAGACGGTGCCACCGTCGAAGGCAGCGTGCTGATGCCGGGTGTGCGGATCGGTAAAGGGGCGGTCGTGCGAAAGGCCATCCTGGACAAGAACGTCGTGGTCTCAGACGGCGAAATCGTCGGCGTCGACGAACAACGTGACCGCGAGCGTTTCGCTTTCAGCAACGGCGGCGTCGTGGCCATCGGCAAGGGCGTACGGGTCTAGCGACCGGATGCAGCGCTGAGCGCTGCGTCGATCAGCGCCGGGATGGCGGGGTGTTCGGTGTTCTCGGGCAGCGCGTCGATGGGCCACCAATCCAGATCCACCGACTCGTCGCTGCGGACGATGGCAGGCAGGGAGCCGTCGGCATTGTCGTCGGCAAACGCCGCGAACCGTAGGTCGAGATGCCGGGTGGGTACACCCAGCGAGCAGGTGATCGGGTGCGTGTGGATCTGGACCAGCTCCGGTACGACGTCGAGGCCGGCGATCCCGGATTCCTCTCGCGCCTCACGAGTGGCGACGTCGGCGATGGTCTCGTCCGTGTCCTCGCAGTGCCCACCGAGCTGGATCCACTTGCCGACCCGGGGATGCAAGGTGAGCAGCACGTGGGTACGGGCCGCGTTGATCACGATGGTCGACGCGGTGATGTGCCCCGCCGCACTCTCGCGAAGACACCCGCGCGGTGCGGCCGCCAGGAACGCGAGCACGGTGTGACGTAACGAATCCTGGTGCGGGTCAGGTGCCTGCCATCCGGTGAGCAGTTCGGTGGTCGAGCGGTGCAGGCTCTGGGCGGTCACAGTTCCACCACCAGGTCGTCGACGTTCGCGGGTGACCTCGGTTCCAGCCGGCCGGCGGGGAATCCGATCGCAACTGTGCCCAGCGGTTCCCAGTCGGCAGGGAGCCCGAGCTCGGCTCTCACCACGTCCGGCGCGAAGATCGTCGAACCCACCCAGCAACTCCCGACATCACGCACGGCCAGTGCAACGAGCAGTCCCTGCACGGCGGCGCCGGCGGCCACGGTGAACATCGTGTGCTCCGCCGCCGTCCTCCGGGCGTCCGGATAGTCGTGCCGCCCATCGCCTGTCAGCACGGGAATGACGACTTCTGGCGCCCGATAGAGCAATTGACCGCGCGCCACCCTTTTGCTGATCGACGATTCGGTCTTGCCGTCTTCGGTCAGGTCGTGATGCCACTGGAGCGCCATGGCGTCCAGCAACGCAACGCGACGGGTGCGGTCGCGCAGCCACACGAAGCGCACCGGACGGCTGTGATGCGGTGCAGGTGCGGTCAGGGCGTCGGCGAACGCTGCCCTCATCACGTCGGCCGGTACCGGTTCGTCGGTGAAATCACGGACCGACCTGCGCACGAGGAGCGCTTGCCGTCGACCCACATCGATGGCTTCGGCAGTACCCAACCAGAACAGGTCTTCTTCGCCGGGGCGAAGGAGATCCTTTGCGGTGGTGCCGTTTTCGCGCGGAGTCAGACCACGCACCACGGCCACCGGGATCTCGCCCAGTTTGCCCTTGACGAGATCGGCGGCAGCGGCGAGTTCGTCGGCGACGGCGATGTCGGTGACGATCAGCGGATTGCCGTACTCGTCGACCGAACCCTCGTACGGGTGGGTGACAGCGATACCTGCGGCTCCGATCGCCACGTCGGTCTGTCCGACCCGCCAGGCCCGTCCCATCGTGTCTGTGATCAACACGGCCACGTCGATGCCCAGTCGGTCGCGCAGGGACGCGCGCAGGGCCGCAGCGCTCGCGTCAGGATCGGTGGGAAGCAGGGCCAATTCGTCACCGTCGACGTTGGAGCCGTCGACGCCCGATGCCGCCTGGACGATGCCGAGCTTGTTCTCGGTGATCAGTGTGCGGCCCTTGCGGGCCACCACCCGCACGGCTTCGGAGTCCACGAGGGCGCGACGGGCGATGTCGCGGGCTTCCGGCTCGGTGGGGGCCGGCACCATCCGGCCCTCGACCTTCGAGATGATCTTGCTGGTCACCACCAAGATGTCGCCGGTACGCAACCAATCAGCCGCCGTTGCCAACGCACCGGCGAGGTCGTCGCCCGCCCGGAACCGCGGCAGGCCGGTGATCGGCAGGATCTGGATAATCCCACCGGCGGCGTGGTCCTCATCCATGCGCCACACCCACGAGATCACATGCGTCGCGGACCATCTGGGCCGTCGTCTCGGGATTGCTCATCAGCAGGGGAACAGACGCGACCGTCACTCCGGGAATGTCGGCGGTGTCTCCCTGTGCGATGAGCCACCCGTCGAGGATGCCGTTCCCGCTACGCGCTCCATAGTGTCGACCGACACCTTCGGGGCTCGTCTCGACGCCGATGACCGAGAGACACTCGTCGGCCATGCCGCGCAGCGGACTGGTCCCGATGATGGGGGAGATGCCGACGACCGGTGCGGCGGTTGTCCGCAACGCTCCCCGGATGCCGGGGACCGAGAGGATTGCGCCGACGCTGACCACGGGGTTCGACGGTGCCAGCAAGACGATGTCGGCCTCGGCGATGGCGTCGAGAACCCCGGGCGCGGCTTTGGCATCGTCCGAACCGACCTGCGCGAACCCGTGGGTCGGGATCTGCGCCCGGTGGCGCACCCACCATTCCTGGAAGTGGATGGCGACCTTCTCGTCCTCTTCCTTGGTGACGACGACGTGGGTCTCGTGGCGGTCGTCGGTGGCGGGCAACAGGCGAACGCCCGGATCCCACCGTCGGCACAACGCTGCGGTCACATCGCTGAGCCGGTAACCCGCGTCGAGCATCTGCGTGCGGATCAGATGGGTCGCCAGGTCGCGGTCGCCCAGCCCGAACCAATCGGGGTCGGCACCATAGGCAGCCAGTTCCTCCTTGGCGTGCCACGTCTCCCCGCGTCGGCCCCAGCCGCGCTCGGTGTCGATGCCGTCACCGAGTGTGTACATGCAGGTGTCGAGGTCCGGACAGATCCGGACCCCGTGCATCCACGCGTCGTCTCCCACGTTGACGATTGCCGTCACCTCATGGTCGGCCGGGGCGCGACCGGACGCGAGAACCTCCGGGAACGGGGTATGTCCCAGGAGCTCACGTACACCTTGCAGAAACCGGGCGCCACCGACGCCTCCGACGAGAACCGTCACCTTCACAGGGAACCAGGGTAGGCGCTTGCCGAGAGTGCCAGCGAAGTGAGCCGAGTGCACGTAACGTTGCTCACGGCGACGTCGCGCAATTTGGGGGTTTTTGCGTCGATTCGATATCCTCGCCTGACTTTTCCTCGCTCTGCGCCGTGTCGAGACAACGAAATCGGGCAGAGGGGTGATAAAGCAATTTCCCCGCTGCGCTTGACCTGGACACCCAAACCCGTGTCTAATCACATCAGTGTCATTCCCTGTTTTGACAGCGAGAATTGTTGCGGGGCACGGGGATCGATCACTTGTTCGAATCCGATTGACCAACTGCACAATTCGAAGTGAGATGAGGAGGCGGGACGATGGCTCTGGAACACATGGCTACCAACAGCCTTGAACCGCAAGTCGATTCGCAATCGAATGCATCCGAAACCAACCAAACTGAACGTCCTCGCCTGAGCCTGGTCACGTCGGCATTCGATGATATGTTCGAAGCAGTCGAAGACCAGTGGCAGGACCGTGCGCTGTGCGCACAGACCGATCCAGAAGCTTTTTTCCCTGAAAAGGGCGGTTCGACCCGGGAAGCCAAGCGCATTTGCCAGGGTTGTGAAGTACGTCCGGAATGCCTGGAATACGCGCTGCACAAAGATGAACGCTTCGGAATCTGGGGCGGCCTGTCAGAGCGCGAACGTCGCCGTATCAAGCGCGGGATCGTCTAGGTCTCTCGTTTTTCTCTGCACCCCCCGCTCTGTGAGCTCGGGGCGTCTGCTCCGAAGCCGTCGACAGACTCGGCAAGAGTGGGTCTGCTCAACGCCTCTCAGGTCGGTGGCGGATCGATCGTGTCCTCGTCGACACCGAGGTGCGCAGCGACCTGCTGCACCAGGACCTCGTGCACGAGGTCCAGCAGATCTGCACCTTTTTTCGCTCTGCTCTCCAGCGGGCGGCGGAACAGCAATATGCGCGCTTTGGTGGCTCGCCCCTGCGAGTCCATGCCGGACGGGATGAGCCGCGCAAGAGGGATCGGGCCATCGGCCGTCACCTCCACCGGCCATTGAACGGTCTCGGGGTCGCGCGGAAGCATCCTCGGCACGTCGTCCACCGCGATGTCCAGATCGGTCAACCGGGCGTGCCAACGCGCGTCGATCTCGGCGAATGCCTCGAGCACCACCGCATCGAACGACTGTGACCGGCTGGTCCAGGCGGGGACGTGGGTGGGCAGCAACGTCGAACGCAGTCCGCGGCCCCGCCGATCACGGACCCGGGGCACACCACGTGAGGTTCGCCGGCGCCGCGGTCGTGCCAGCGGAGGACGAATGGGAGCCATAAAGCGCAAGTCTAGGCAGTCGCGGACGGTGTGTCCTGCTACGACCCGCCAGTCGGTCGGGATAATCTTCCTCCGTGAGGCTCCCACGTCAGTGTTCCAGGCCCGGTTGCGCCAATCCGGCGGTGGCAACTCTGACTTTTGTGTATTCGGACTCGACCGCGGTGGTAGGTCCGCTGGCGACCTCGGCCGAACCGCATTCGTGGGATCTGTGTGACACGCACGCCACCCGGATCACCGTGCCGCGGGGGTGGGAGATGTTGCGCAGCGAGGGCGGGTTCGCCCAGCCTCTGCGGGACGAGGACGATCTGACGGCTCTTGCCGAAGCTGTTCGTGAGGCAGCCGGCGGTGGAGGACTGGTGCCCCGCTCGTCGCCCGTACGTGCCGGCGAGTCGATCGGATCCCATGAGCGCCCCGTGCCTCGCGGCAACGGGTCGCTCAGCGGACCCGATCCGCTTCCTCGTCCTCGACCAGGTCGCCGCGGGCACCTTCGAGTACTGCCTGATCCTGTCGACTGAACGCTGCCTGCGAATCCGCCTGTAGCCGCCGGTCTTTGCGGTTCGTCCACGCCCGCTCGCCGTAGTGGCAACCAACCATGACGAGCGCTGCCAGGCCCCAGCCGAGGAAGAGGTCGATCACGTAGTGCTCGGCCGAATACACCAGCGTGAATGCCATCACCAGTGCGTATCCGGTGTACATCGTGCGTCCGAACGCACGGGTGCGGCCCCACATGAACATGGCCAGCAGTGCGGTGACCCCGGCGTGTAGCGACGGGATCGCGGCCACCTGGTTCGACTTCTTCTGCCCGACCTCGAGCACCTCACGGACGGGTCCGATGTGCAGGACGTCCCAACCGCGACTGGAGATGCGCTCGACATACGGCTGTGCGCCATCGTGCCTCGGCTGCACCGGGCCCAACAGGCCGCCGTCGGGGGCGTCTTCGACGGGCTGGGTGATGCAGAGCGGGAACGCCGATCCGTCGGCGACCTCGGCCGGGGTGCATTTGGCCGCCGCCCATGGCGGTGCGGCAGGCACCAAGATGTAGCCGATCAACCCGATGAAGAAGATGCTGATGAGCCGCAAGACGAACCGACGCCACTGCAGACGATCTTTGAGCCACAGGAAGCCGGCGACCGCGTACGGAACGATGAAGTAGGACATGTACACGAAGCTCGTGAACACCTCCCACCACTGCGCCTCGGCCATCTTGAGGTGTTCTTGCAGCCACACGGTCGGCACGACGTGGAACATCCACCGGTCCGCGTCCACCGCGAGGTGCCATTGGGTCGGCATCCCGAGGAAGGCTGCGATACCGCGAGTGGAGTCGTAGACCGCCAGCAGCACACCGAACGGCAGCCAGTCGCGCACCACCGACAGGATGTTCCGTCGTCCGATGGATGCCGCGGCAAGCCCGAGCCCGAGGGCCACGAGAACGTACGATCGGCCGAACGACATGGTCCTGGTTGCCAGCAGCACAATGATCGTGGCGGCCCAGATGGTGACCGTCACGCGACGGACGAGGACCAGGTTCACTCTCTCGGAAACCAGACGCGCCGCCGCGAACTCGGCGAATCGAGTTCGGGCGTACCAAGATGTAACAGGGGCGTCGGTTTTCTGGGGGCTCTGCAGTTCGGTCATGATTGCGTGGCGACCCCGGTGTCGACCGAGCAGTTTTTCGCCAGTTCCAATGGATGCACATGCACCCGATGAAAAGGAGCCATTCCGTGGATCGTCCCGCACAGCTGTTCAGCCCCGAGTTGGTCAGCGCCGTCATCAAGGCCTACGACGTACGTGGTCTCGTCGGCGAACAGATCGACTCGGAGTTCGTCAGGAGCGTGGGAGCTTCGTTCGGCCGCCTCATGCGCACCGAGGGCCAGTTGGGATTGGTGGTGGGCCACGACATGCGGGAGTCGTCGCCGGAACTGGCCGCTGCTTTCGCGGACGGCGCGCTGGCCGAGGGGCTGGACGTCACGATGATCGGCCTCGCGTCCACCGACCAGCTGTACTTCGCGTCGGGATTCCTGGATCGGCCCGGCGCCATGTTCACCGCGAGTCACAACCCGGCTCGGTACAACGGCATCAAACTGTGCCGCGCCGGTGCAAAACCTGTCGGTCAGGACACCGGGCTGGCCACCATCTCGCGCGAGCTGGTGCACGGGGTGGACGGCACGGCGGCCCCCGAGAGCACCAGGGGAACCCTGACCGAGCGCGATGTGTTGGCGGACTATGCGGCGTATCTGCACAAGCTCGTCGATCTTTCCGGTCTGCGGCATCTGACGGTCGCCGTGGATGCGGGCAATGGCATGGGTGGTCACACAGTTCCGGTGGTCCTCGGCGGATCTGAGGCGTTCACCGTGCGTTCACTCTACTTCGAGCTGGACGGAACATTTCCCAACCACGAGGCCAACCCCCTGGATCCGAAGAACCTGGTGGACCTGCAGGCGTATGTCCGCGAGACCGGGGCCGACATCGGTCTGGCCTTCGACGGGGACGCCGACCGCTGTTTCGTGGTCGATGAGCTGGGTGAACCCGTGTCGCCGTCAGCGGTGACCGCGCTGGTGGCCGAACGTGAGCTCGCAAAGAATCCGGGCGCCATCGTGATTCACAATCTGATCACCTCGCGCGCGGTTCCCGAGCTGGTCACAGAGCTGGGTGGGACGCCGGTGATGACCCGTGTTGGGCATTCGTTCATCAAGCAGGAGATGGCCGACACCGGTGCGGTGTTCGGCGGTGAACACTCCGCGCACTACTACTTCAAGGACTTCTGGAACGCCGACTCCGGACTGCTCGCGGCGTTGCACGTGCTTGCCGCGCTTGGCGCCTCAGATCAGCCGCTGTCGGCGATGATGGCGCGTTACGAGCGTTACAAGAGCTCAGGAGAAATCAACTCAACGGTCGACGACCAGGTCGCGCGTACTGCGGCCGTTCTCGCGGATTTCGGTGACGAGATCACCGAGACCACCCGGATGGACGGCGTCACCGTGGATCTCGCAGATGGGTCCTGGTTCAATCTGCGTGCCTCCAACACCGAGCCCCTGCTGCGGCTCAACGTCGAGGCGCCGACCGCGGAGCGGGTCAACGAGCTGGTCGACCGCATCCTCGGGGTGGTGCGGGGCTGAGCAGACCGCGGTGAGGGGCGGCTCGGACGGCAATTCTTCCGCTCCCGAACGGGTGCGGACCATTAGTCTGGTCTCATGTTGACCGGAGCTCCAGATCTCGACGACGTCGCCGCACTGCTCGACGCAGATGTCGACGGTCTGCTGCCCGCTTCGGCCCTGGCCGGTGCGCAGTGCCGCGCAGTGTCGGCAGCCCACAGCGAAGGCGTTCTGGAGCCTCTGGGCCACCTACGGCCACGCGCCGTGGTGATCGTCTGTGGCGCCGGGCCGGCCGGACGAGCGGCGGCCTTGGTTCTGGCACTGGCCGCGCCCCACATCGACGTTCCACTGATCAAGACCGAAACGGTTCCGTCGTGGGTGGGTCCTCTCGACGTGGTCGTGATCGCCGGTGACGATGCCGGCGATCCCAGGCTCGCCGACGCGGCGGCCCGTGCCGGACGCCGGCAGGCCGAGGTTGTTGTCGCCGGACCTGTGGAGGGACCGTTGCGCGACGCGCTGGCCGGGCGGGTGCTGGACATGTCGCCGCGGGTTCCGGTGCCAGCGCGTTTCCGCTTCACCCACTATGTGTGCGCCTACCTGGCAGTTCTCGCCGGTCTGCAATCGGTCCGGGTGACCGGCCGCCACCCCGACCTCGAAGCGCTCGCCGATCAGCTCGACACCGAAGCTGCCGGGAACCACCCCGCCAACGAGCTGTTCCACAATGCCGCAAAGGAATTGGCGGCCCGGTTGGTCGGACATCCCACGGTATGGGCGGCAGACACCCCGGCCGCGCTGGCACTCGCCGTGCACGCGTCGAGGAGCGTCTTCGCCAGTGCCGGGATCGTCAGTACAGCAACGGATCTCGGCGACGTGCTGGCGGCGGCACCGGTGCTGGCCAGAGGGGGTGGAGCATTGTCGCCGGACTACGATCCCATCTTTCACGACGCGCAGATCGACGGACCGGTCGCCGGACAACAGGTCCGGGTACAGGTGTTGACCACCCCCGATCGCGAGTGGCAGATCCGTCGTCGCCTCGGAGTGCTGCCGGATGCCGACGTGGTGACCAGTGGCCCCGCGTCTCCACCGGTCGGCGGTCAGCCGGCGCCCGGCACACATGCCGACGGACCGGCGCCAAGTGGGCTGGAAGATGTTGTGCCACTGATGATCTTGGGATTGAGGGTCGACATGGCGGGTGCCTACCTGTGGCTGGTCGGGGATCGTTGATGCGCCTGCTCGATGGTGTCGTCCGTCCCTATGCCTGGGGATCGCGTACTGCGATAGCGGCCCTGCGCGGAATGCCCACACCCAGCGCGCATCCGGAGGCCGAGTTGTGGTTCGGGGCCCACCCGGCAGCGCCCGCGATCGTTCGTGATGACGCGCGGGAGAACACGCTCTTGGAGGTCATCGACGCCGATCCGCGCGCAGAACTCGGCACTCTCTGTGCCGAACGGTACGACGGGCGTCTGCCGTTCCTGATGAAGATCCTTGCCGCCGAGGAACCGTTGTCACTGCAGGCCCACCCCAGTCTGCAGCAGGCCAAAGAAGGGTTCGCGCGAGAGAACGAGCGTGGCATCGATGTGGGTGCACCGGACCGCAATTATCGCGACGAGAACCACAAGCCCGAACTCGTCGTGGCACTGAGCGAATTCCACGCCCTGGCCGGCTTCCGTGACGTGCGCGAGACCGTCGACCTGCTGCGCGTGCTGCAGGTTCCCGAGCTGGACAATCACCTCGGAATGATTGCCGGTCAACCGGACTCGCAAGGTCTGCGGGCACTGTTCACCACCTGGATCACCCTGCCCGAGTCGGCGTTGTCCACTCTCATCCCGGCCGTTCTGGCCGGGGCCATCCGGTATCTCGAATCAGGGCAGGACCGCTTCGCGGCCGAGGCCCGCACCGTGCTGGAGATCGGCGAGAACTACCCGCTCGACCCTGGCGTTCTCGCTGTGCTCCTGCTCAATCGGGTCACGCTCGCGCCGGGGGAAGGCCTGTATCTTCCGGCCGGCAATCTCCATGCCTACCTCTGGGGCACCGCTGTGGAAGTGATGGCCAACTCGGACAACGTCCTTCGCGGTGGTCTCACCCCCAAACACGTCGATGTCCCCGAGTTGTTGCGCGTCCTCGACTTCACCCCGGTCGCTCCGGGCGACATCGCTCCCTCGATCCACACCTTGAACTCCGAACTGATCTACCAGACACCGGCGGCGGAGTTCAGACTGTCGAAGGTGGAACTCGACGGGACCGGTCTGCGCAGGCCGTCGTCAATCCTCTTCGATGTTCCCGGTCCGCAGATTCTGCTGTGCACAACGGGTTCGATCGAACTGAGGGGTCCATCAGGTCACCTGGTGGTGCCGCAAGGTCGGGCGGCGTGGCTGGGTGACAACGATCCCGACGTCATCGTGCATGCGGCATCGGCCCACACCACATTCTTCCGAGGGTTGGTACCCGGACACTAGCCATCCGGTTCGAGCGGTCAGACTCTTGAAGGAACCGGCAGCGTACTGCCGATGAACGCCATCTCGTCCGGCGTCGCGACCATCGTCACCATTGCGCTGCCGGTGGGTGTGGCAACCCAGATGTCTTGAGGTGCGGCTTCATTCTGTTCCAGCCGGACGTCGGCCGGCTCACCCGGTGAGCCGGGAGGGATTACGGTGATCACTGTCGGAGCGTCGACGGGCGCCGGTGCCACGCCATGAAAGACCGCCACGGTGTATTGACCCTGGGGGTTTCGCCCTCCTGCGAGTGCGAGGAGACCCGGGTCCCCGACGGCGGTGACAAATTGTTGCCAGACGGCGCCATGATCGGTGTAGACGAGGGCTCGAGCGCCGACTGCGATGGCGCGCAACAACACCTGCTGAGCCAGGTGTAGGCCGCCGGCGATCGACACCCGGTGCGCAGGACCACCCAGCAGGTCGACCGCAACGGCCCGGCCTGCGTGGTCCGCCCCGATGAGCTGACCGCAGCCCGTTGCCGACAGGGTCACATCGGACAGGGATTCGAACGGCACCGTCTGCCTACCGATCGGGGGTAGTTCGGCGGCAGCCCCCACCGGCAGACTTGCCGCGAGCGCTGTGCGCTGACGGCCGGGCAACTCGATCAACCCGGTGATCGCCGAATGATCAAGGGACGCAGAGTTAAACCGGACGAGCGTCCGCATCGCGACATCGCCCGGACCTGCCGGCGACAATCGCATCGTCACCGTCGTGGAGATCGACGGAACGGCCCATACCGCGTCGAGGACCTCGTCGAGGTGGTCGGGATCGACCGCATACGTACACATGCGCAACCGATCGGAGGTCACCGCGTCCCAGTCTTCGCGCACCTGACCGGTGTCGGCGCCGTGAGCGAGGTGGCCGGTCGCGGCGGTGATCTGCGCCGCCGTGAGAATGCTGGCCGACAAACCCTGTTCCGCAAGCCGGTTGGCTACCCGGCGGGTCGCGATCATCGCGGTGCGTAGAGCGCCTTCGGAACCACCACCCCGACGTGCGACGGCGTCGGGACAGTGCGACGGGTCCAGCCGCAGCACAACAAGCACCGACCGATATGCGGTGGCAGGCAACGGGCCCAGCGTGCGCCGGTAGACCTGGGACACCGGCCCGGTGCCATGAGTGCGTATCCCGTGACTGATCACGTCCACCGACTCCAGGCGGATGTCGAACTGGCGAACGCATTCGGCGAGGGCAGCCAGGGGGATCGGCGGAAGGCCGCGACAACCGCTGGGGTCGAGGAAACTCAAGGTGGGTGGGGGAGTGTCGATGCGCACCACCGTGACCAGCGCCGTTCCGTCCCAACGTGCACCGATCGCATTCGATCCGGATACGGGTATGTCGAACGGTGCCTGATCCGGTTTCGAACCGTCCGACTCCGCTGCACCGCTGAGCCTTCTGCGCCACAGGCCCAGTCGCAAACCGGTCCGCTCCGCCAGCGACATACGGCCCGGCAGCGCGACAAGCGTCGCGGACAACGCGATTGCCGCCACGATCCCTGCCCACCAGAGACCGCCCACGTCGCGAGACAGCACCAACGCCCCAGCGATCAGAACTTCGATCGCGACCACTACCTTCATGATCCCCCCAAGAATCATCAGCACCGCATGTCATGGCCGAGCCCCGCTCGCATCCCCCCGGTTGCGATACGTCTATTGCAAGTCTGGTCGAGCTCCGCTGCGCTACGTCTCCGTCACTCTGGTCGAGCTCCGCTGCGCTGCGTCTCCGCCGGCCCAATGGTGCTATACGCTACACGCCGGGGGAGATGGGGGGACGGCATGCCGGCTCAATTGACGACGAAGGCTCAGGTCAACGGATACCGCTTTTTACTGCGCAGACTCGAGCATGCGCTGATCCGTCGGGACGTGCGGATGTTGCACGACCCGATGCGGTCGCAGCTGCGGTCGCTCATGGTCGGATTGGTGCTCGCGATACTGGTGCTCGCCGGCTTCGGGGTATACGGGTTGATCAAACCGCAAGGCTCCGTTGGTAAGTCGCAGATCATCATCAGCAAGAAGGCCGGCGCGATGTATGTGGTCCTGGACGGCCGTCTGCATCCTGTCCTCAATCTCGCGTCGGCACGTTTGATCACCGGCAGCGACGAGTCCCCGAAGTCGGTCGGCGAGAAGAAGTTGACGGGATACGCCCGCGGCCCGCTTCTCGGAATTCCCGGAGCGCCCGCGGCGCTGCCCGGCCCCGCCGACACGAAACGTTCGAACTGGGTTGTCTGCGACACGACGTCGGCCGGTCAGGTCACCACCACCGTGCAAGGCGTGGCCCCCGTACTCGGCGAACAGATCCGTTCGGCCGACGGAGCCGACGGGCCCGGGGACGAGGCCGTTCTCGTCTCCTCCGCGGGGCAGGTCCACCTGATCGGTGCCGGGCGCCGATCGCGCGTCGACACCGAGAGCGTGCCGGTACGCCGAGCTCTCGATCTCGACCACGCCGAGGTGCGCGAGGTCAGCCCGGGGGTCCTCAATGCCTTCCCGGAGACCGATCCCATTGCGGCGCCCGACATTTCGAATCAGGGTGCCCCTTCGGCTCTCGGCCGGGACACCCCCGTCGGATCGGTGTTCAAGGTGACAGCACTGTCGGGAGAAGCGACGTTTTATGTGGCGTTGGCGCAAGGAGTGCAGCGGATCGGTGAGGTCGCCGCTGAGATCATCCGGCAGGCCGATCGATCGGGTGCCGACACTGTGCCGACACTCAATCCCGGTGCTCTGACAGGGGTGGAGACGGTCAGCATTCTCCCCACAGACGACTTTCCGGCGGCGCCGCCACGATTCGCGGACGCCGCGGCCGACCCTGTCGTATGTGCGGCCTGGTCACGGTCGGTGGACGACCACGAGGCGTCGCTACGGACACTGCTCGGTTCCGTTCTGCCGCTGAGGCCACGCGACAAGCCGGTTCCGCTCAGCGGCGCCGACGGTCCCGGCCCGGGTCTCGACGCGGCGTTCGTCACCCCCGGGCGCGGACACTACATCCAGGCGACGGGATCAGAACCCGACAGCACGCGAGCCGAATCCCTTTTCTACGTCAACGATTCGGGGGTTCGTTTCGGCGTCCCCGATGCTGCGACCGCCGATGTCATCGGACTCGGACGCGATCCGCTTCCGGCCCCATGGTCGGTGATCTCACTGCTCGCCGTCGGGCCGACTCTGAACCAATACGACGCACTGGTGTCCCACGACGGCATCGCACCGGATCTGGCCGGCGCGCAGTTCAAACCACCCGGCAACTAGACGGATCGATTCGGGACGTCCTCGATGTGTGCAGCGACCTCAGCGTCGCGGCGGTGTCACGCCCGCACGAGTTCTTCCCAGCGGTCAGCGATCTGACCGAGGGACATGTGGTCGTTGTGGAGCATGTGATGGATGGCCGGCGCCTCCAGTGGTGCCAGCACCGCAATGCACATGAGTTCGAGATTGCCGCGAAAGCCCATCTGTGTGAGCAGCATTCGCGTGTGGGTGACCACAACGGTCCGGGTGGGATGGCTGAACCGCTGCGGTCCGGTGTCCTCGGCTTCGAGCAATACATCGAGGTGTGCCGCTGCCGTCGTCAGGCGGGCGCGGCCGAATGCGATCAGTCGGTCCAATGGGTCGACCTTCTGGCCCGGGTCCCCGGGGCCGAGTGGTGCCGGGCCGGTGAGGAAGGCTTGTTGCAACTGCTTCTCGGAGTGGTTGAGCAGCGCGAGCATCAGGCCCGACCGGTTCCCGAATCGGCGAAAGACGGTGCCTTTGCCTACGCCCGCCTCGCGTGCGACCGCGTCCATGGTGACCGCCGACGCGCCGCACGATTCGATGAGGCGGGTCGCGGCCTCCATCAGCAGCTGACGGTTGCGAGCGGCATCGGCCCGTTCCGGCTCCTGGTCTTCGACGAGGGGGATTGCGGCAGGATGGCGTTCGGTCAGCGAGAGGGGAAGAGGCGGTCGAGGTGTGGTGTGGGCATCGATCAACGGCAGCTCGGCGCGCGTCGCGCTGGACTGCTCGGAGTTCGCCCCGGGTGCCGGGTGCCGTGCGGGCTTTGACACACCTTGACTGTAACGCCTGCTGCGGTGACGGAATTATTCGGACCATGGTCCGGTTGAGTCGATCGTAGGTCGAATCAATCGTGGAGGAAGAGCAGTGACAAACGAGAACAAAACGGAATCGACGAAGATCGTGGTGCTGGTCGGAAGCCTGCGACGCGAGTCGGTGAATCGCGAGCTGGCGCGCGTGGCCGCGGAGAACGCGCCGGCCGACGTCGCGGTGGACGTGTACTCGGGTCTGGAACTGTTGCCGTTCTACAACGAGGACCTCGACATCGAACCGGTTGATGCCGAGGTTGCCAGAGTGCGCCGGACCGTGGGAGAGGCCGACGCCGTACTGATCGTCACCCCTGAGTACAACGGCACCATTCCGGCGGTGCTCAAGAACGCAATCGACTGGCTGTCACGTCCGTACGGCGCCGGCGCCCTCACCGGTAAGCCGGTCGGAGTGCTGGGCGCAGCGCTCGCGCAGTTCGGCGGGAAGTGGTCACACGACGACACCAGCCGGTCGGTGGGTATCGCGGGAGGCCGGGTGGTCGAGGACGTCGAACTGCACCTCACCATCGGCAAGCTGGACGGCAAGCCGGTGGCCGAAGTGCCCGAGGTGGTCGATCAGCTGCGGCGCGCTGTCACCGTGCTGGTCGATGCCGTCGACGCCGCCGTCGCCGCCTGAGGGCGGGGTCGCACAGCCGACAACACCTCTGACGGACCGCCGTGGCGAGATCGATCGACTCGCCGCGGCGGTCCGTTGGTGTTCGGCGCGACATGTGATGAACGACACGCCGAGACACGCCAGATGCAGATTTTTTCGGAGCCCCCGACCTGGGACTTTCGTGAATGTGATTCGCAACGTGTTGTGTCGCTCCCGAATGTCAGACACTAGGTGTAGTGTTTGGAACACTGAACGGCACGACGGGGTTGACTATTATGTACAGCACTGACAGGCCGGCCAGATCGAGATACGAAAGACACGATTTGCTGCTCGAGACTCATTTTCGGCAGCGATAACCGGTCCGCACACAGGGAGTTCTGGGATATGACTACTTCGGCCACCGCAACGATCACCGTCTATACCAAGCCTGCTTGCGTGCAGTGCAACGCCACCTACAAGGCGCTCGACAAGAACGGTCTCGACTACGAGGTCGTCGACATCACCGAGGATTCCGAGGCCCGGGACTACGTGATGGCCCTCGGTTACCTGCAGGCGCCCGTGGTGGTCGCCGGCGACAGCCACTGGTCAGGATTCCGTCCGGATCGCATCAAGGGGCTCGTCGCAGCCGCAGCCTGATCCACGTCGTCTCATCATCTTCTAGCTCTACCGTCAGCACCATCGCGGAGGTCGGGACATTGGGGAAGATTCCCGTACATTCCGCGGAGGCAGAATCCGATGGCCCCCCGCTGATCGTGTACTTCTCGAGCGTCTCGGAGAACACACACCGATTCGTCGAGAAGCTCGGTCTCCGGGCGGTCCGGATCCCCCTGTTCGACCCCGAGGGCACGTTCGTCGTCGATGAGCCCTACGTCTTGATCTGCCCCACCTATGGGGGTGGGAAGGCGTCAGGAGAGCCCGGCGGATTCGTTCCCAAGCAGGTCATCAAGTTTCTGAACAACAAACACAACCGTTCGCTGATCACCGCGGTCATCGCGGCAGGGAATACCAATTTCGGTGAAGAGTTCTGCCTCGCAGGCAACATCATCTCGAACAAATGCCAGGTGCCGTACCTGTACCGGTTCGAGCTGATGGGCGACGCCGAAGACGTAGAGCGAGTCCGCACCGGCCTCCATCAATTCACACTCGATCAAATCGCACAGGAGCCAGCACAGTGTCGCCAACCGCAACCGCAGTAGAGACCTCGGCAAGCAAGTCAGGCGCACATGCCGACCCGTCGGGGCACAACCCGGGTGAGATGGACTACCACTCGCTCAACGCGATGCTGAACCTGTACGACGCAGACGGCAAGATCCAGTTCGAGAAGGACCGCGAAGCGGCCAACCAGTACTTCCTGCAGCACGTCAACCAGAACACCGTCTTCTTCCACAACCTGGATGAGAAGCTCAAGTACCTCGTCGAGGAAAACTATTACGAGCCAGAGGTTTTAGCGAAGTACGACCGCGAGTTCGTCAAAGGGCTCTTCGATCACGCCTACAGCAAGAAGTTCCGGTTCCCGACCTTCTTGGGCGCGTTCAAGTACTACACCTCGTACACGCTGAAGACGTTCGACGGTAAGCGTTACCTCGAGCGGTTCGAGGATCGAGTGTCGATGGTGGCGTTGACCCTCGCCGACGGTGACACCGCGCTGGCCCGTCACCTTGTGGACGAGATCATCGAAGGTCGTTTCCAGCCGGCAACCCCCACCTTCCTCAACTCTGGCAAGAAGCAGCGCGGCGAACCGGTGTCGTGCTTCCTGCTCCGCATCGAAGACAACATGGAATCGATCGGGCGCTCGATCAACTCGGCACTGCAGCTCTCCAAGCGCGGCGGCGGAGTGGCCTTGCTGCTGAGCAACATTCGCGAGCACGGTGCGCCGATCAAGAAGATCGAGAACCAGAGCTCGGGTGTCATCCCCATCATGAAGCTGCTCGAGGACTCGTTCAGCTACGCCAATCAGCTCGGTGCCCGGC
Source organism: Williamsia sp. D3 (assembly GCF_000506245.1). NCBI lineage: Bacteria > Bacillati > Actinomycetota > Actinomycetes > Mycobacteriales > Nocardiaceae > Williamsia > Williamsia sp. D3. Next base: position 144,869 of record NZ_AYTE01000048.1, read on the forward strand.
AGGGTGCGGGCGCGGTGTACCTGCATGCGCACCATCCCGACATCTACCGCTTCCTCGACACCAAGCGCGAGAACGCGGACGAGAAGATCCGCATCAAGACGCTGTCGCTGGGTGTGGTGATCCCTGACATCACCTTCGAGCTGGCCAAGCGCAACGACGACATGTACCTGTTCAGCCCGTACGACGTGCAGCGCATCTACGGTGTGCCGTTCGCTGACATCAACGTCAGCGAGAAGTACCACGAGATGGTCGAAGACCGTCGTATTCGCAAGACCAAGATCAAGGCACGTGAGTTCTTCCAGACGCTGGCCGAGCTACAGTTCGAATCGGGCTACCCGTACATCATGTTCGAGGACACGGTGAACCGCGCCAACCCGATCGACGGCAAGATCACCCACTCCAACCTGTGCTCGGAGATCCTGCAGGTCTCCACGGCCTCGGAGTTCAACGACGACCTGTCCTACGCCAACATCGGCAAGGACATCTCGTGCAACCTGGCTCGCTGAACATCGCCAAGACGATGGATTCGCCCGACATCGCGCACACCATCGAGACCGCGATCCGCGGGCTCACGGCCGTGTCGGATCAGACCGCGATCACGTCGGTGCCCTCGATCCAGAAGGGCAACAACGAATCACACGCCATCGGCCTCGGGCAGATGAACCTGCACGGCTACCTGGCGCGGGAGCGGGTCTACTACGGATCGCCCGAAGGTATCGACTTCACGAACATCTACTTCTACACCGTGCTCTTCTACGCGCTGCGCGCATCGAACCGCATCGCCAAGGAGCGCGGTAAGGCGTTCGGTGGATTCGAGCGGTCGAAGTACGCGACCGGCGAGTTCTTCGACAAGTACACCGACCGCACCTGGGCGCCGGAGACCGACAAGGTCCGAGAGATGTTCGGGCAGGCCGGGATCGCGATCCCCACGCAGGACGACTGGCGTGAGCTGAAGGCGTCCGTGCAGGAGCACGGCATCTACAACCAGAACCTGCAGGCCGTTCCGCCGACGGGTTCGATCAGCTACATCAACCATTCGACCAGCTCGATCCACCCGGTCGCCGCCAAGGTGGAGATCCGCAAAGAGGGCAAGATCGGGCGCGTCTACTACCCGGCCCCCTATATGGACAACGACAACCTGGACTACTACCAGGACGCGTACGAGATCGGCTACGAGAAGATCATCGACACCTATGCCGCAGCCACCCAGCACGTGGACCAGGGGCTGAGTCTCACGTTGTTCTTCAAGGACACCGCGACCACTCGCGACGTGAACAAGGCGCAGATCTACGCATGGCGCAAGGGAATCAAGACGCTGTATTACATCCGGTTGCGTCAGATGGCTCTCGAGGGCACCGAGGTGGAGGGTTGCGTCTCCTGCATGCTGTAGTAGCTGTCTCGATGTGTTTGGCAGACAACAACTTTCATGATGAAGAACTCGTAAGCGAGGAACGATGACGTCCACTCAGAGCCATTCGCCGGCCGACGGAGCACCGATCAAACTGGTCAGCCGGGTCTCGGCGATCAACTGGAACCGGGTTCCCGACGAGAAAGATGCCGAGGTGTGGGACCGCCTCACCGGCAACTTCTGGCTACCGGAAAAGGTGCCGGTGTCCAACGACATCCCGTCGTGGGGCACCCTCACCGAGGTCGAGAAGCAGCTCACCATGCGGGTTTTCACCGGTCTGACGCTCCTCGACACCATCCAGGGCACCGTCGGCGCCGTCAGCCTGATCCCGGACGCCACCACCCCTCACGAGGAAGCGGTGCTCACCAACATCGCATTCATGGAGTCGGTGCACGCCAAGAGCTACAGCTCGATCTTCTCTACTCTGTGCTCCACCAAGGACATCGACGAGGCATTCCGTTGGTCCGAGGAGAACGAGTACGTGCAGACCAAGGCACGCATTGTCATGGACTACTACCGGGGCGACGATCCGCTCAAGCGCAAGGTGGCGTCGACGCTCCTCGAGTCGTTCCTGTTCTACAGCGGGTTCTACCTGCCGATGTACTGGTCGTCGCGAGCCAAGCTGACCAACACCGCCGACCTCATCCGGCTGATCATCCGCGACGAGGCCGTGCACGGTTACTACATCGGATACAAGTATCAGCGTGCCCTGGAGACGCAGACGCCTGAGCGCCGGCAGGAACTCAAGGACTACACCTTCGAGCTGCTGTTCGAGCTGTACGACAACGAAACCGACTACACCGAACAGCTTTACGACGATGTGGGCCTCACCGAGGATGTCAAGAAGTTCCTGCGGTACAACGCCAACAAGGCGCTCATGAACCTGGGCTACGAGGCGATGTTCCCTCGGGACGAGACAGACGTGAACCCCGCCATCCTGTCGGCCCTGTCACCGAACGCGGACGAGAACCACGACTTCTTCTCCGGCTCGGGCAGCTCGTACGTCATCGGCAAGGCCGTCAACACCGAAGACGAAGACTGGGAGTTCTGACCCACGCCACAATTCGCTCCACCTACGACGAAACGCTCCGGTCGCAACCGGAGCGTTTTTGTCGTAGGTGGAGCGAATCTGCTCAGCTGACCTCGTTGAGTTTTCCGGTGGCGACATCGAACACAAACCCGCGCAACGACGTCGTCTTGGTGATGAACGGGGACTTCTCGATCCGCGCCAGTGACTGCCGGACATCTTCGTCCAGGTCGCTGAACGCCTCGGCGGACCATGCCGGCTTCACGCCGACCTCGTCCTGGATGGCTCGTTTGAAGTCGTCGTCGGTGAACGTCAGCATGCCGCAGTCGGTGTGGTGGATCAGGATGATCTCGGTGGTGCCGAGCAGCCGCTGACTGATGGCGAGTGACCGGATCTCGTCGTCGGTGATCACGCCGCCGGCGTTGCGGATGACGTGTGCCTCACCGTCTTCGAGTCCGAGGATGCCGTAGACGTTGAGTCGGGCATCCATGCAAGCGACGACGGCGACGTGCTTGCTGGGTGGAAGGGGCAGGGGACCGGAGAAGTCGGCCGCGTACGCGCGGTTGTTGTCCAGGTATTCGTCGGTGACGGTCATGCACTCATGCTCATGGGTGCATCACCGCGCGGACAGAGTTGCAGCCACGATGATCCCAACTCAGTCCGGCGCGATGATCAGGCCGAATGCCTCCGTCGAACCCCGTGGGACGTGGGTGTCAAACCAGCGAGTTGCCGACGTTGAAGAGCATGACGTTCGCCGCCGACAGTCCTCCCGGGCCGAACCAGACCTCGTCCTCCACGATGCGAACGCGTCCCCAGCTCGGTGCACCCATGTCGCGCCACCGATCGCTCTCGAGGACCGAGGTGCCGTGCTCCAGCCCGGCAGGCCCATCGAATCCGACGTAGATGACATCTCCGTCGGCAATCTCGAAGTTCTTGTCGTCTATCGGCGTCGGCTCCGGCTCACGCTGACCGGGCGGACGTTGCACACCCATGTCGGTCAGGACGCTCGCGGCGAACCCGCCGGTGCCTTCCACCGTCTCGGAGTCCTTGCCGAACCGCACGAGAGAGGCCTGGTTGTATCGCGCGCCGAGTCGGTCGCCGGTCGTCTTGGCGGCGTCTTTGTAGGCCCGCAGCCGTTGATCGCCCGCGTCACCGCGGCCCACCGCCTCGGCGACCGCCGAGAACCGCTCGCGCCAGTCCTGCTCCGGATCGATCTGGACCGTTCGGACCGAGCCCACGACACCGTCAAGTGGCGATTCGCCGACCGTCAGCAGCAGGTCAGGATTGCTCGCGGCTGCCCGTGCGACGTCTGGCCGGCTCTTTTCGCCGACGGTGGGAAGATCCTGCACTGCTGTGCCCATGAACGAGGGGAGCTTGCCGCCGACGGTGGTGGATGCGACGACTTTGCCCTGTACGCCGAGCGCGCACAGAGCGTCGAGGAGGCTCGGATCCGCGACCAGGATGCGAGTGGGGTCGGGGGCGCCGGAGTCGAGCGGTGCAGGTGCCTGACATGTCTGGTTCTTGTCGCGATCGGGGTCCGCGAGATCGACCGAGGCGATGCGTGTCGTCGTCTTCACAATCGACCCTTCGCCCTCGGGGACGGACGAGTCGAGGCATCCACTCACACCTGCGCTGACCAGGGCGGCAAGCGCAAGAGTCGCCAGGGCGCGACGGCGACGGATCACTTCGCTCACAGTTCTCTTCCACTCTTCGGTTGCGGCCCGATGACGGCTGGATCCCGAACAAACTAGCACTGGTCCGCCGGGTGGAGACCGATGTCGAAAGCCGCGTTTGCCCACCCCCGGATCGACTACGACAGTTCGTAGGACCCGATCGGCTGCGGGCCGTATGAGGGTCTAGGATCAACATCAGCGCACATTCATGGCCGTCGCTCCAACGTCCTCCGCGGAACACCCTTCCGCACCTGACGCAGGCGAGAGGCCACGCAGGCAGGAGGATCAGTGACCGCGGTAGACCAGCCCACCACTCAGGTGGCTCCGGTTCGGCCTTATCCCGAGCGCACGGGTGCCAAGGGTTCGTTCATCTACAAGATGTTGACGACGACCGATCACAAGATGCTGGGCATCATGTATTTGGTTGCGTGTTTTGCGTTTTTCCTCATCGGTGGCTTGATGGCGTTGCTGATGCGTACGGAGTTGACGGCTCCTGGTCTGCAGTTCTTGTCGACTGAGCAGTACAACCAGTTGTTCACCATGCATGGCACGGTGATGTTGCTGATGTATGCGACGCCGATTGTGATCGGGTTTGCCAACGTGGTGTTGCCGTTGCAGATCGGTGCGCCCGATGTGGCGTTCCCGCGGTTGAATGCGTTCAGTTTTTGGTTGTTCGTGTTCGGTTCGACGGTGGCGATTGCCGGGTTCATCACTCCGGGTGGTGCGGCTGACTTCGGTTGGACTGCGTATACGCCGTTGACTGATGCGGTGCATTCGCCGGGTCCGGGTGCGGATATGTGGATTTTGGGTCTGGGTGTGTCGGGTCTGGGCACGATTTTGGGTGCGGTGAACATGATCACGACGGTGGTGTGTTTGCGTGCGCCGGGTATGACGATGTTCCGGATGCCGATTTTCACTTGGAACATTTTGGTGACGAGTGTGCTGATCCTGCTGGCGTTCCCGTTGTTGACGGCGGCGTTGATGGGGTTGGAGGTTGATCGGCAGTTCGGGGCGCATCTGTATGACCCGTCCAATGGTGGTGCGATTTTGTGGCAGCACTTGTTCTGGTTCTTCGGTCATCCCGAGGTGTACATCATTGCGTTGCCGTTCTTCGGGATCGTGTCGGAGATCTTCCCGGTTTTCTCTCGTAAACCGATCTTCGGCTACTCGACACTCGTCTATGCCACGTTGGCGATTGCAGCTCTGTCGGTGGCGGTGTGGGCGCATCACATGTATGCCACCGGGGCTGTGCTGTTGCCGTTCTTCTCGTTCATGACGTTCATTATCGCGGTGCCGACGGGTGTGAAGTTCTTCAACTGGATCGGGACGATGTGGAAGGGTCACATCACGTTCGAGACGCCGATGCTGTTTTCGGTGGGCTTTTTGGTGACGTTCTTGTTCGGTGGTCTGACCGGTGTGTTGCTGGCGAGCCCGCCGTTGGATTTCCACTTGTCTGACAGTTACTTCGTGGTGGCGCACTTCCATTACGTGTTGTTCGGCACGATCGTGTTCGCGACGTATGCCGGTATCTATTTCTGGTTCCCGAAGATGACTGGCCGGATGCTTGATGAGCGTTTGGGCAAGATCCACTTCTGGTTGACGATGATCGGTTTCCACACCACGTTCTTGGTGCAGCACTGGTTGGGTAACGAGGGTATGCCGCGTCGGTATGCCGATTATCTGTCCACCGATGGGTTCACCTCGTTGAACATCGTGTCGACGGTGGGTGCGTTCATTCTGGGTGCGTCGACGTTGCCGTTCTTGTGGAATGTGTTCCGTAGCTACCGGTATGGCGAGGTGGTGACGGTGGATGATCCGTGGGGCTTTGGTAACTCGTTGGAGTGGGCGACCAGTTGCCCGCCGCCGCGGCACAACTTCACCGAGTTGCCGCGGATCCGTTCGGAGCGTCCGGCGTTCGAGTTGCATTACCCGCACATGGTCGACCGGATGCGTGAAGAAGCACACGTCGGCCACGCCAGCGAAAAAGCG
>NZ_AYTE01000049.1:0-64374 GCF_000506245.1 Williamsia sp. D3
GCAGCAGTCTTCTTGGCCGGTGCTGCCGTGGTCTTCTTGGCAGCAGTCTTCTTGGCCGGTGCTGCCGTGGTCTTCTTCGCGGCGGTCTTCTTGGCCGGAGTGGCCGCCTTCTTGGCCGGAGCCGCCTTCTTGGCGGCGGTCTTCTTGGCCGGCGCACTGCTCGAAGCAGTTGCACTGCCCCGCTTGACTGCTGGTCCCGACGCGCTCAGCTTCTGCTTGCCGGAGACCACCAACTTGAACTGGGCGCCCGGACGGAATGCCGGAACCCAAGTCGGACGGACCTTGACTGTTTCACCGGTGCGGGGGTTGCGGGCAACCCGTGCAGCGCGGCGACGCTTTTCGAAAACACCAAAGCCGGTGATCGTGACGCTCTCGCCTTTGTTCACAGCGCGAACGATCGTATCGACGATGTGCTCAACGGCATCTGTAGCCGTCCGGCGATCGGTCCCCAACTTCTTTGTCAGTTCCTCGATGAGCTCTGCCTTGTTCATGGATTCAACCTCCGCAAACTGTTGGCCCACTTTGGGCCAGCTACAGGACACGGTAAACGTCAAATGGCAAAACGTCCACGATCCACGCCAAATTCACCCGGCGTGGCGAAAGGTTTGTCCTCTAACAGGTTACGTCAGAGGCCGGCTTCAGGCTCCCGAGGGAGGGACCGGCAGGGTTTTCGGTTTCCATACGGGCCTTACCTTTTCATACGCAGAAATGGCTTCGACCTGCCGCAATGTCAGTCCGATGTCGTCCAGACCCTCCATCAGACGCCACCTTGTGTACTCATCAATTGCAAAGCGCACCACTAGGTCCCCTGCGGTGACGGTCTGATCTTCAAGGCTCACCGTCAATTCCAGTCCCGGCTGCTCTTCGAGCCGTTTCCAGAGCAGTTCGACGTCCGACTGCTCCACCTGGGCGGCCACCAAACCCGCTTTTCCGGCGTTCCCGCGGAAGATATCGGCGAATCTCGACGAGATGACAACCCGAAATCCGAAGTCGGATAACGCCCAGACGGCGTGCTCGCGCGACGACCCGGTGCCGAAGTCGGGCCCGGCCACGAGCACCGAGCCGCGGTTGTACGGCTCGGTGTTGAGGACAAAATCGGGGTCGTTGCGCCACGCGGCGAACAGACCGTCCTCAAAGCCCGTGCGAGTCACTCGCTTCAGGTAGACCGCCGGGATGATCTGATCGGTGTCGACGTTGCCCCTGCGCATCGGGACGCCGATGCCGGTGTGCGTGGTGATCGGTTCCATCGTCTGTTCTTTCTTTTCGGCCTGTGAGATTTATCGGACGGGATCGGGCAGATCCGTGGGCGCAGAAAGCCGACCTCGGATCGCGGTGGCCGCCGCCACGGCCGGTGAGACCAGATGGGTTCGGCCGCCCTTGCCCTGTCGCCCTTCGAAATTCCGGTTCGATGTGGACGCACACCGTTCCCCTGGCGCCAGCTGGTCCGGGTTCATCCCCAGACACATCGAGCACCCCGCCTGTCGCCACTGTGCGCCTGCGGCATCGAATATCTCACCGAGGCCCTCCTGCTCGGCCTGCAGCCGCACACGGGTGGACCCGGGAACGATCAGCATGCGCATCCCGTCGGCGATCTTGCGACCGTCGAGGATCTCGGCCACCGCACGTAGGTCCTCGATGCGCCCGTTGGTGCACGATCCGACGAAGACGGTGTCCACCTCCACATCACGCAGTGGGGTTCCGGGCTTCAAATCCATGTACTCGAGCGCCTTCTGCGCCGAGGCGGCCAGCCCCTCGTCGGTCATCTCGGCCGGGTCCGGCACCGTGGCACCGAGGGGCGCGCCTGGCCGGGGTTGGTCCCCCAGGTGACGAACGGCGTCAGCGACGCCGCGTCGATGTGCACCTCGGCATCGAAGACAGCGTCTGGATCGGTACGCAATTGCCGCCAATTCTCCACCGCCGCGTCCCAATCGGCACCCTGCGGGGCGTGCGGACGGCCCTTGATGAACTCGAACGTGGTGTCGTCGGGAGCGATCAGACCCGCGCGTGCACCCGCCTCAATCGACATGTTGCACACGGTCATCCGCGCTTCCATCGACAGCTTCTCGATCGCCGATCCGCGGTACTCGAGGACGTAGCCCTGTCCTCCGCCGGTGCCGATCTTGGCAATGATCGCCAAGATCAGGTCCTTGCTCGTCACGCCGGGCGGCAGCTCGCCGTCGACGGTGATCGCCATTGTCTTGAAGGGGCGCAACGACAAAGTCTGAGTTGCCATGACGTGTTCGACCTCGGAGGTGCCGATGCCCATCGCGATCGCACCGAAGGCACCGTGGGTCGAGGTGTGGCTGTCGCCGCAGACCACTGTCATACCCGGCAGGGTGAGTCCGAGCTGCGGACCGATGATGTGGACGATGCCCTGCTCGGCATCGCCCATCGAATGCAGTCGGATACCGAACTCTTCGCAGTTGCGGCGAAGGGTGTCCACCTGCAATCGCGAGATGGGGTCGGCGATGACCTTGTCGATGTCGACCGTCGGGACGTTGTGGTCCTCGGTCGCGATCGTGAGGTCGGGCCTGCGCACCGGACGGTTCGCCAGGCGGAGCCCATCGAATGCCTGCGGACTGGTCACCTCGTGCACGAGATGTAGATCGATGTAGATCAAGTCGGGGTTGCGCGAGGATCCTTCTCCCTCACCGCGAACCACAACATGCTCTTCCCAGACCTTTTCGGCCAGGGTCATCGGACGGTCGGTCACCACAATCACCACTTTTCTGTCTTACCGAGTTGGGGCTGGCATCTCAGTATGCGAGAGCATAGTATCGGCTTGTGAGAAATGATACCGCATCGGCCACGTCCAGTGGCATCGGTGTTCTGGACAAATCCGTTGCAGTTCTGCACGCCGTCGCCGAGGGCCCGTGCAATCTGGGAGAGCTCTGTTCACGCACCGGCCTGCCCCGCGCCACCGCGCACCGATTGGCGGTCGGCCTCGAGACCCATCGACTGCTGGCGCGCAACACATCCGGCTTGTGGTGCCCCGGTCCGGTCTTGGGCGAATTGGCGGCCGGTGCCACCGACACGGTCCGCGAGGCCGCGGCCCTGGTGCTGCCGAGGCTTCGCGAGATCACCGGGGAAAGTGTGCAGCTCTATCGCCGCGAAGGTGCCGACCGCATCTGTGTCGCGGCGATCGAACCGCCGTCGGGGCTTCGGGACACGGTCCCGGTTGGCGCGCGCCTGCCGATGAACGCCGGTTCCGGAGCGAAGGTGCTTCTTGCCTGGGCCGATCCGGCGACCGCGCGACTGTTGTTGGGAGAGAACGGATTCAGCGAGCGAACATTGCTCGAGGCGCGACGGCGCGGCTGGGCACAGAGCGTCGGAGAACGCGAGCCCGGCGTCGCGAGTGTGTCCGCCCCGGTTCGCAGCCCCAGCGGTGAGGTGATCGCGGCGATCTCGGTATCCGGCCCCATCGACCGTATGGGCCGGCGTCCGGGATCGCGATGGGCCGCTGACCTGCTGGCTGCAGCCGATGCGATCAACAAGCGGCTGTAGCGCGGCATTAGTGTGTGAGAACACGTTCATCTGGGATGGAGATTGAGGGTCGTCGACCCATCACTCTCCCGCGGCGAGAGGGCACCGAGTGGGTACGAACGAGCGCGGCAAGATTGTCATGAGCGAGGACGAGATCTCGACGTTCATCGTCCAGAGCCGAACCGCGACACTGGCAACGGTGTCCGCTCAGGGCAGGCCGCACCTCGTCGCGATGTGGTACGCGGTGATCGACGGCGAGATCTGGTTCGAGACCAAGGCCAAGTCACAGAAGGCGGTGAACGTGCGCCGCAACCCGATCTGCACCGTGATGATCGAAGACGGCCTGACCTACGACAAACTCCGCGGCGTCGCGATCGAAGGCACGGCATCGATCCACGACGATCCCGACACCATCCTGAAGGTCGGGATCAGTGTGTGGGAACGGTACAACGGCCCGTACACCGAAGAGATGCGACCGTTCGTGGACCAGATGATGAACAAGCGCGTGGCGGTCCGGGTCTCACCCGACCGCGTCCGCAGCTGGGATCACCGCAAACTGGGTATGCCCGAGATCCCGTTGGCCGGCAGCACAGCTGAGTTCCTGAACCAGCAGTGATCGCGTCCACCGACCGCCGAGTGTGTGATCACTCGGCCAGGTGCGCGGCGATCTCGTCCAGGACCGGGTCACCGTCGGTGGCATTCTGGACCTGATCGCGCCACGACGACAATTTGGCATCCCTGGCGTGGATGTCGTCCGCACTCTCGGTGGCGCTGGTTGTCGATGACGTCCCCGGCATGTCCGGTGATGATGATCCGATTCTCAGGTCGAGTTCGGCGAGCAGCTCGTTCTTCGTCATCTTCTTGGTCATTGGCCAATCCTGCGTCAGCAACGTCGCTTTCTTCAACTCGTCGCCCGATCGACGGCGTCAGAGATGCACACGCGGCGGATCCACTCAGCTGTCCGACGGCTTTTGTACGCTCATCGGGTTGACCCCGTACTCGAGGAGGTACCGATGGTGCACTATCTGCGCCTCGTCTCGGACTCTGGTCGCGAGTTGAACTATCGGCTCCATCACGATGCCGATCCCGACTCGATCCAGACCTGGCTCGCCGAAGGCGTTCGAGCGCAAGCGTTCGTCAACGTCCCGATCGTGATGGACGGCCAGGTGGAGATCACCACGCTCGCCGTGCAACCGGGGCGCTGGGCGGCCTGGATGGTGTTCCACGTCGCCCAACCTCTCTGACGCGACCGCACCCGACAAGACACCAAGGAGACGCTGCCGTGGCAGATCCCGTCTGGCTCGCGGACGTTCTGCGCGCAGAGGGTGTGGAGACCGTGGAGTATCCGGGCTGGCTTGACCGCGGCCACGGCGACTTCGGCCAGATCACCCATGTCATGGCACACCACACCGGTGGCAACGCCAGTCCCCGATCCATCGCCGAGCATCCTGAATTGGGACTGAGTTCCCAGATACACCTTGCCCGCAACGGCGTCGCGACAGTTGTGGGCGCGGGCATCGCATGGCATGCCGGTCCTGGCGACTGGCCCGGCATTCCCACCGATGACGCCAACCGGGTCTCCATCGGGATCGAGGCGGAGAACAGCGGCACCGAAGGATGGTCCGCGGCGCAGTACTGGGCTTACGTGAAGGTGTGTGCAGCGATCTGCCGTCAGCTCGGCCTGGGTGCAGATCGCGTCATCGGTCACAAGGAATGGGCCGGCCGCTCGCAGGGGAAGTGGGACCCGGGCGGCATCGACATGGACGCGTTTCGGCAAGACATCCAGCAACAGATCAACCGAGGCCCGACACCGCCGGCGGTCAACCAGATCGATGAGGTCCAGAAGGTCGCGGGTTTTTGGCTGGGAGAACGTGAGACGCCCGGAGAGATGATCTGCGGATCAGACGGCGCAGGCAGGTACGCGAAATTCCGCGCCGGCTACGTCTACTGGCACCCGCGGTTCGGCGCACATGCGGTGAACATGCGCATCTTCGAGTACTGGGCCGGATTGAACTGGGAGAACGGTCCTCTGGGATACCCCGTGCAGGGTCACACCTACGTGGAGGGGGTGGGCGACATCCAGGCGTTCGAACGCGGCGTCGTGTTCCGCAAATTGGGAGACGACCCCGGACACCATGTTCACGGCGTGATCGGCGACGCGTACTACCGCCGAGGGGCCGAAACCGGTGAGCTGGGTTGGCCGGTGTCCAACGAGTACGAGTACAACGGCGGCCGAGCACAGGACTTCGAAAACGGCTCGCTGGCCTGGCATCCCACCGGGGCCGTTCGTATTTCCACACCGTCCACCGACTGAACCGGGGAGACTGGCCCCGCCGACCCGAAACTCTGCTGCCGCGACCCAAAACAAAAGACCCTCTCCCCTGCGTTGCAGGTGAGAGGGTCTTTCTGTTGTAGCCCCGACGGGATTCGAACCCGCGCTACCGCCTTGAGAGGGCGGCGTCCTAGGCCGCTAGACGACGGGGCCAGAACTGTCACAGCTGAGCTGTGAACCGCTGGGGTACCAGGACTCGAACCTAGAATGGCGGTACCAGAAACCGCTGTGTTGCCAATTACACCATACCCCAATGGGTGCTTTCCAAGCCGCTTGTGACCGCCGGAAAAGCGCCGAAAAGAAGGGTATCAAACCCCCCGCCAGAACCTACAATCGCCAGCTCAGAACGGGTTTTCAGCAGAAGTTTGCCCGGGCTTGCCGCAAACGCTCGAGACTGCGCGCCTCGCCGAGCAGCTCGAGCGACTCGAACAGTGGCGGGCTGATGTGGGATCCCGTCACCGCCACCCGCACCGGGCCGAACGCCTTGCGCGGCTTGAGCTCCAGCTTGTCCACCAGCGCATCTTTGAGGGCCGCCTCGATCGCGGGGGTGGTCCACTCGTCCAGAGCGCTCAGAGCGGCGATGGTGGCGTCGAGCACCGGCCCGGCGTCGGCTCCCAGGTTCTTGCGCGCGGCCGTCTCGTCGATGGCGAACTCGCTGTCGGGAACATAGAGGAACGCGATCAGACCCCATGCCTCACCGAGAACCTGGATGCGGGTCTGCACCAGATCGGCGACCACGGTGAACTGTTTGTCGTCCACAGGCTGGGTCAGCAGCCCAGCGGAGACCAGGTACGTGCGCAGCCGGTCGGCGAAGTCGTCCGGAGCCAAGCGTCGAATGTGCTCGGCGTTGATCGCGTCGGCCTTCTTCTGGTCGAACCGGGCCGGGTTGGAGTTGACCTGACGGATGTCGAACGCCGCGATCATCTCGTCGAGGGTGAAGATGTCGTGATCGTCGGCGATGCCCCAGCCGAGTAGCGCCAGGTAATTCAGCAGCCCCTCGGGGATGAATCCCCGGTCGCGGTGGTGGAACAGACTCGATTCCGGGTCGCGCTTCGACAGCTTCTTGTTGCCTTCGCCCATCACAAATGGAAGGTGCCCGAATTCTGGTGTGCGCTTTGCGATTCCGATCCGGGCCAGCGCCTCGTACAGCGCGATCTGGCGAGGCGTGGACGACAGCAGGTCCTCGCCCCGCAGTACGTGGGTGATGTTCATCAGGGCGTCGTCGACCGGATTGACCAACGTGTACAACGGATCACCGTTGCCGCGCGTCAAGGCGAAGTCAGGGACCGTGCCCGCCCGGATAACCGTGCGGCCGCGCACCAGATCGTCCCACTCGATGTCCCGGTCGGGCATCGGCAAACGCACCACCGAGGTTCGGCCTTCGTCGCGGTAGGCCTGCTTTTGTTCATCGGTCAGCGTGCGGTCGAAGTTGTCGTAACCCAGTTTGGGGTCGCGGCCGGCCGCCTTGTGACGGGCCTCGACCTCGTCGGCCGTCGAGAAGGCCTCATACGCTTCGCCGGCCTCGAGCAGCTTGGCCACCACGTCGAGATGCTGCGCCTTGCGCAGCGACTGACGGTACGGCTGGTACGGGCCACCGACCTCGGGGCCTTCGTCCCACTCGAGCCCGAGCCAGCGAAGGGCGTCGAGTAAGGACTGATACGACTCCTCGCTGTCTCGCGCCGCGTCGGTGTCCTCGATCCGGAACACGAAGGTGCCGCCGGTGTGCCGCGCGTGGACGAAGTTGAACAGCGCGGTGCGCACCAGACCGACGTGGGGGGTGCCGGTCGGTGATGGACAGAAACGGACGCGGACCTGCGAATCACTCATGTCCCCAGGCTATCGCTGACCGCCGGCCGGCCCTCGCCCGGTCGTGGCTCAGCGGGCGTGCTGGTCGAGGAACCCGATCAGCAATGAGTTCACCTCGTCGGGTTGCTCGAGATACCCGTAGTGTCCTGCCTTCTCGACAATGCGATACTCGGCACTGCCGATCGCGTCGGCGACCTCGCGCGCAAGGTGAGGTGGCAACGTCCGATCGTCGGCGAAACCGACCACGAGAGAAGGCGTGTTGATGGCCGCATAGGCCGACAGCCGGTCGCTCTCGCCGTCGTGCAACGCCAGTTGCGCACGAACTCCCGCGGTGTTGGATTGACCCGAGAATTCGATGACGTCCAGCCAATCCCGGACCGCGGCGTCGTCGTCGAGTGTGTGTCGCGACAGGTTCAGGTGCGCGGTGATCGCAGCGTGATAGCGCGGCGGGAGCGTGATGCCCCGGTCATACAGCGCACGCTCACCCTCTGAGATTGCCTCTTGGAGAGGCCCACTGCGGCCGTACGTGGCGATCATCGCCGCGCACTTGACGAGTTCGGGACGAGCCAGCGTCAACTCCTGGGTGATCTTCGCTCCCAGCGAGGTGCCGATCACCGCGGCCGGACCCGCACCGATGTACTCGATCAGCGCAGCGGTGTCGGCCACCATGTCGGCGAGGGTGAACCCACCGGGACACTCGCTCGACGGCGAGATCCCGCGATTGTCAAACGTGATGACCCGGTAGCCGGCCTTGACCAACGCCGGCTGCTGGTGCGCTTTCCACACCCGGCCGGGGCTACCCGTCCCCATCACCATCACGACCAGCGGACCGGTCCCCGCGTCTTCATAACTCAGCTGAATTCCGTTGACCTGAGCGGTCTTGGGTTGTGGGCGCATGTCACTTGCCCCGATCGGCGATCGGGTTGGTGAGGGTTCCGATGCCCTCGACCGTCACGCTCACCGTCTGGCCGGCGTTCATGGGGCCGATACCTTCTGGGGTGCCCGTCAGGATGACGTCGCCCGGGAGCAGGGTCATCACCGCGCTGATCCACTCCACGATCTCACCCACGTCGTGGAGCATCAGACTGGTCCGACTGCGCTGCCTCACCTCGCCGTCGAGTTCTGTGCGGATCTCGAGATCGCTTGGGTCGAGCTCGGTTTCGATCCATGGGCCGAGAGGACAGAACGTGTCGTGCCCCTTACCGCGGGTCCACTGACCGTCGGCCTTCTGCTGATCGCGAGCAGTCACATCGTTGCCGACCGTGTAGCCGAGGATGACGTCTTTGGCGGCAGAGGCCTTCACATCACGGCAAGGTCGCCCGATGACAACGGCCAGCTCGCCCTCGTAGTCGACCCGCTCCGACGACTTGGGTCGCAGAATGGGCACCTGGGGACCGATGATCGACGTGTTCGGCTTGATGAAGATGACCGGGTTCGCCGGCACGTCCGTCTCCATCTCCGCCGCGTGCGCGGCGTAGTTCTTACCGATGCAGATCACCTTGCTGGCCAGGATGGGCGCCAACAGCCTGGTGTCGGCCAGTTGCCAGCTGCGGCCCGTGAACGTGGGTGTGCCGAAGGGATGCTCGGCGATCTCGCGAGCGGTGGCATCACCGCCTTCTCCCTCGATACTGACAAAGGCAACCCCGTCGGGGCTCGCAATTCGACCTAGACGCATGGTCGCCACACTATCGCACCGGCGCCGTCTCACAGGGCGGGAGCCGGGTTGGTTGCATTCCCTAAGTGTTTTAAAATGTGGACGATAAGTTTCATATGTTGAGATCGAAGAAGGTGTGCGGTGCCTACGGAAACCAGACGTCGGGCGATGCTCGCCGCTTCCCTGACGGCAGCAATGGCAACCACGTGCGTGGTCAGTGGTATAGCTTTCCTGATCCCGGAGCTGCACCGGTCCGAGGGGATGTCGCTGACCGCCGCCTCGACCCTTGCCGCGGTCCCCATGGTCGGCCTGCTGCTCGCGACCTTCGCCTGGGGCGTTGCGCTGGACCGCTTCGGTGAACGTCGCATCTTGCTGCTGTCGCTGACGTTGACCGTCGCGGCCACCGGATCCGCCTGCCTGGCCAACGCTTTGGACGCGCCGACCGTGATCCTCGGCGCGTGCCTACTGGTCGCGGGAATCACTTCGGCGGCGACCAACGGTGCCGGCGGGCGCATCGTCGTCGGATGGTTTCCTCCCGATCGCCGGGGCACCGCGATGGGGGTCCGGCAGATGGCGCAGCCGTTGGGCATCGGGGTCTGCGCGTTGACGATCCCGGTGCTGGCCGAAACCTTCGGCGTCACCGCAGGTTTGGCTGTTCCTCTGGTGGTCACATCATTGGCGGCCGTATTCGTGGCAGTAGTGATTGCAGACCCACCCCGTGAGACCAGGGCCGACGGATCCGCGGTCGAGTCCCCGAATCCCTATCGTGGGAGCAGTTTTCTGCCGCGAGTACACGGCGTCAGCATCCTGCTGTCGATCCCGCAGGGGATGTTGTGGACCTTCGTCCCGGCGTGGCTCATCGTGCAACACGAATGGTCAGCCTCAGCGCCGGGATACTGGTGACGATCAGCCAGGTACTCGGCGCATTCGGTCGTATCGCCGCCGGGCGGTGGTCGGACTCGTGGGGGTCGCGTATCAAACCCATTCGGCTGATCGCCGTCGGCGCGGCTGCCTCGGTCGGCTTGCTCGCGTTCACGGACTGGCTCGACAGCCCGACCGCAGCCATCGTCATGGTTGTCGCAAGCGTGATCACAGTGGCGGACAACGGGTTGGCCTTCACCGCCATCGCCGAATTCGCAGGCCCCGGGTGGAGCGGGCGTGGACTCGCAATTCAGAACACCGGCCAGTATCTCTGGATGGCTGGATCCACTCCCCTGTTCGGAATGGCGATCGGCGCCTTCGGCTATCCGGCGGCCTTCTTGATCTCCGCGGCCGCGCCGGCCATCGCGATCGGCTTGGTCCCGGCCGACGAAAAGCCACCAAACAAATCCGCTCCACCTACGTTCGTTCGCACCGCTTGCGACGGGAGCGAACAGCAGTAGGTGGAGCGGATTTTCGGAGGTATCCGATTCAGCCGAGTGCAGCCTTGATCCGGGTTCCGACCTCGTCGGTGGTCACCGGCTGATCGCCGCGGCCCGCGAGGTCGGCAGCGACCGCTTGGTCGATGCGGTCGGCTTCGGCGTCGTGACCGAGATGGCGCAGCAGCAGTCCCACCGACAAGATGGCAGCCGTCGGATCGGCCTTGCCCTGCCCGGCGATGTCGGGTGCGCTGCCGTGAACCGGCTCGAACATCGACGGGTTGGTACCGGTGGCATCGATGTTGCCGGACGCCGCCAACCCGATACCGCCACTGACCGCCGCGGCGATGTCGGTGATGATGTCGCCGAACAAGTTGTCGGTGACGATGACGTCGTAGCGCGACGGGTTGGTGACCATGTAGATGGTTGCCGCGTCGATGTGGTTGTAATCGACCGTCACTTCCGGGAACTCGGCCGCGACCTCGTCGACGGTGCGCTTCCAGAGCGACCCGGCGAAGGTCAGTACGTTCGTCTTGTGGATCAGGGTGAGGTGCTTGCGGCGTGCCTGCGCACGCGAGAAAGCATCTCGGACAACACGTTCGACGCCGAAGCGAGTGTTGACACTGACCTCTGTGGCGACCTCGTTGGGGGTGCCGACGCGGATCGCGCCACCGTTTCCGGTGTACGGACCCTCGGTGCCCTCACGTACCACCACGAAGTCGATGTCAGGGTTTCCGGCCAGCGGCGAACGCACGCCCGGGAACAGCTTGCTGGGGCGCAGGTTCACGTGGTGATCGAGCGCAAATCGCATCTTCAGCAGCAGCCCGCGCTCCAGGATGCCCGGCGTCACCGACGGGTCCCCGATCGCACCGAGAAGGATCGCGTCGTGTTCGCGGATGGCCGCGAGGTCGCTGTCCGTGAGCAGTTCGCCCGTGCGGTGGTAGCGCTGGGCGCCGAGGTCGAACTCGGTCTTCTCGACACCCGGGAGCACCTGATCGAGAACGTCCAACGCCTGCCCGACGACCTCGGGTCCGATGCCGTCTCCCGCGATGACAGCCAGTTTCACGACAGATCCACCTGCTCGATGAGGGTGGCGTCGACGGCCTCGCCGATGGCCTCGACGACAGCTGCCGGAACTTCCTGGCTGACACGGAGCAGGATGGTTGCGCCTTCACCCTCGGCGTCCTGGGAGAGCCCGGCAGCCTGGATGTCGATACCGGCGTTGCCCAGCAGCGTGCCGATCTTGCCGAGCGATCCGGGCTTGTCACCGTAGGCGACAACGAGGTTACGGCCTTCGGCACGCAGGTCGAAGTTGCGGCCGTTGATGTTCACGACCTTCTCGACCTCGGCCGGACCCGAGAGGGTGCCGGCCACGTTCAGCACGGTGCCGTCGCCGAACACAGCGCGCAGGTCGACCAGGTTCCGGTGGTTCGGGCTCTCGGACGCCGTGGTGACCTCGGAGGTCACGCCGCGCTCTGCGGCCAGAGCCGGAGCGTTCACGAACGTGACCGGCTCCTCGATGACCGCCGAGAACAACCCGCGCAGCGCGGACAGTCCGAGGACGTCCACGTTCTTGACGGCGATCTCGCCGCGCACGTCGACGGTGAGGTTGGCCGGAACCTGACCGGACAGCGCGCCGACGAGGACGCCGAGCTTGCGCACGAGTTCGAGCCACGGTGCGACCTCATCGTCGACAGACCCGCCCGTGATGTTGACCGCGTCGGGAACGAAATGGCCGGCCAGGGCCAACCGAACACTCTTGGCGACGTCGGTGCCCGCGCGGTCCTGGGCCTCCGAGGTGGACGCGCCGAGGTGCGGGGTGACGACAACCTGCGGCAGCTCGAACAGCGGCGAATCGGTGCACGGCTCGGTGGCGTACACGTCGAGCCCGGCAGCGAAGACCTGACCGGACGCGATGGCGTCGGCGAGAGCCTGCTCGTCGATCAGACCGCCACGGGCGGCGTTGACCACGATGACGCCCTTCTTGGTACGGGCCAGCTGCTCGGCGCCGATCAGCCCGAGGGTTTCCGGCGTCTTGGGCAGGTGCACCGAGAACATGTCGGCACGCTCGAGCAGTTCATCGAGGCTGACGAGTTCGATGCCGAGCTGAGCGGCGCGAGCCGGGGACACGTAGGGGTCGTACGCGATGATGTTGGTCTCGAAGGCCGCGAGGCGCTGCGCGAACAGCTGTCCGATCCGGCCGAGCCCGACGACACCGACGGTCTTGCCGAAGATCTCCACGCCGTTGAAGCTCGACCGCTTCCATTCGTGCTGACGCAGCGTCGCGTCGGCTGCGGGGATCTGTCGGGCCGCGGACAGCAGCAAGCTGACGGCGTGCTCTGCGGCGGTGTGGATGTTCGAGGTCGGCGCATTGACGACCATGACCCCGCGTTCGGTGGCAGCCGGCACGTCCACGTTGTCCAGGCCCACTCCAGCGCGGGCGACGATCTTCAGATTGGGGCCGGCGGCCAGAACCTCGGCATCAACCTGAGTGGCCGATCGGACCAGGATCGCATCGGCGTCCTTGACGGCTTCGAGCAATTTGGGACGATCCGGGCCGTCGACCCAGCGCACCTCGACATCCTCACCCAGTGCAGTAACGGTGGACTGGGCCAATTTGTCGGCGATCAGGACGACTGGGCGGCCGGTGGGACTCACGGTGATTTTCTCCTGGTGTCGGGCCGCGCCCGGTGCTCTACCGGGAGCAAACTCAGTTGGCAACTCCAGCGATCAGCTTAGAGGCCCTCTCCTGCGGATTTCCCGCGGGTGGGTAGACCGACAAGCATCCGACCTGCGCGATTAAAGAATCTTCATTCGCGTGCAGGCAATCTAGCTCCCTGTGACTTGCGTTACGGTTATATTGCATCCGGGCGGGGGGCGCTCAGGTGGCCCGCACACACGATTGGGGAATCGAAATGTTCAGGAAACTGCTCGCCGTCTGCGCTGCGATCGCAATGGCCGCACTCGTGCTGGTGGGGGCCGGCACGGCGAGCGCGGATCCCGCCAAGGTCACCCTCGGAGGCGGGTCGGGAATCCTCATCCTCACCGGGGGCAACACCGCGGCCGCGTGCACGCTCACCACCATAGGCACCGACAACCGGGGCGACCTCTACGGGCTGACGGCGGCACACTGCGGCGAGGGCGGCCAGCGGGTCATCTCCGAACAGTTCCAAAACCGCGGTCTACTCGGCCGCATCGCGTTCTCCAACCACAAACTCGACTACGCCATCATCAAGTTCGACAACACCAAGGTGACCCCCACCCGCACGGTCGGCAGTGTCACCATCCGCGGCGTCCAGACCACTCCCCCGGCAGTCGGCAGCATCGCCTGCAAAGAAGGCCGCACCACCGGCAACACCTGTGGCATCACCTGGTTTTCCAACGGCACCGAACACATCAGCCAGATCTGCGTTGTCGAAGGCGATTCCGGAAGCCCCGTTGTAGTCGGCGACAGGCTCATCGGCATGGTCAACGCCTACTACTTCGTAGGGTGCATCGGGCCGGAGACCGGCACCAACATCAAAGCGCTCCTCGATGACATGCCCAAGCGGGGCGTCGAGGGTTTCCGGGTGTTCTGAGCCATCTGCTCGCTGCGCTCGCTATCGCTCGGCGCCAGTTAGCCTTTCGCTCACTCAGCTGTCCCCCAGTCAGCTCCTCGGCTCACCAGCTGTGTCTTTGGCTCGCTGGCGCTCGCGTGCGGGCGGCCCTTTCTCGCGCCGTCTTCCCTCGTCGACTCGGTCGCTGCGCTCCCTCGCTCCTCAGTCCAGACGGCGCGGGCCGCCCGCGTTGTGGTCGAGATCGCGACAAGTGCACAACAAACAAGCCCCGGTCCGAAAGACCGGGGCTTGTTGTGAAAACTACTGCGTATCAGGCAGTTTCGGTGATCGGACGATCAACCCAGCTCATCAGGTCACGCAGCTTCTGGCCGGTGACCTCGATGGGGTGTTCGGCGTTCTGCTTGCGCAGGTTTTCGAGCTCTTTGTTGCCGCCTTCGACGTTGGCGACCAGGCGCTTGACGAAGGTGCCGTCCTGGATGTCCTTGAGGATGCCCTGCATACGCTCTTTGGTACCCGAGTCGATGACGCGGGGACCGGAGACATAGCCACCGAACTCGGCGGTGTCGGAGACCGAGTAGTTCATGCGGGCGATGCCGCCTTCGTACATGAGGTCGACGATGAGCTTGAGCTCGTGCAGCACCTCGAAGTACGCCATCTCGGGCGCGTATCCGGCTTCGACCATGACCTCGAAACCGATCTTGACCAGTTCCTCGGTGCCGCCGCAGAGCACCGCCTGCTCGCCGAAGAGGTCGGTTTCGGTCTCTTCCTTGAACGTGGTCTTGATGACACCCGCGCGGGCTCCACCGATCGCAGCGGCGTAGCTCAGGGCCAGAGCCTCGCCGTTGCCCTTGGGATCCTGATCGACCGCGATGAGGCAGGGCACACCCTTGCCGTCTACGTACTGCCGACGCACGAGGTGGCCCGGACCCTTGGGGGCGACCATGCCGACGGTGATGTTGTCGGCCGGCTCGATCAGGTCGAAGTGGATGTTGAGGCCGTGGCCGAAGAACAGCGCGTCGCCGTCGTTGAGGTTGGGCTCGATCTCGTCTTTGAAGATCTTCGCCTGTGAGGTGTCCGGGGCGAGCACCATGATGACGTCGGCCCAGGCGGCGGCCTCGGACGCGGTCAGGACCTTGAGGCCCTGCTCCTCGGCCTTGGCGCGCGAAGCGCTGCCCTCGCGCAGGCCGATCACGACCTCGACGCCGGAATCACGCAGGCTCAGCGAGTGAGCGTGTCCCTGGCTGCCGTATCCGATGACCGCAACTTTGCGGCCCTGGATGATCGACAGGTCGGCATCGTCGTCGTAAAACATCTCGACTGCCACTTGGTTTTCCCTTCTTCGGTGATCCCCCGGCCCTCATTGGCCAGGGACTAGTTCTTTATTCGACTCGAACTTCTGGTGTGGTGACGAACTCGGCCCGAGAGACGAGCCGAGCGCATTCCGGCGAACGCCTCAGCGTGCCGCCGACATGCTCTTCGGACCGCGACCGAGCGCGACGATGCCCGACTGGGCGATCTCGCGGATGCCATACGGATCGAGCATTTTCAGCAGTGCCTCGAGCTTGTCGGGAGTACCGGTCGCCTCGACGGTGATCGATTCCGGCGACACGTCGATGACCTTCGCCCGGAACAGGTTGACCACTTCGATCACCTCTCCGCGCGCCGACGCATCCGAGCGCACCTTGATCATCATGAGCTCGCGGGCCACGGAGGTGTCCGGGTCCTGCTCGACGATCTTGATCACGTTGATCAGCTTGTTGAGCTGCTTGGTGACCTGCTCGAGAGGGAAATCCTCGACCGCGACCATGATGGTCATCCGCGAGACACCTTTGAGTTCGGTGGCTCCCACGGCGAGGGACTCGATGTTGAACCCGCGGCGCGAGAACAGTGCCGAGACACGGGCCAGGACACCTGGACGGTCCTCGACGAGCACGCTGAGGGTGTGATGCGTCGTCATTTCGTCTCGTCTTTCTCGTCACTGATCCGGGTGGTCTGCACCGATTCGACGCCGGCGATGTCTCCGCCTGCCATCGTCCGATGGATCTCGGCGGGTTCGGTGGATGCGGCCTCGTCGTCGTCGAACAACGGCCGAATTCCGCGGGCCGCCATGATCTCGTCGTTGCCTGTGCCCGCGGCGACCATGGGCCACACCTGGGCGTCGGCACCGACGACGAAGTCGATGACCACCGGACGATCGTTGATCGCACGCGCCTCGGCGAGCACGGCATCGACGTCTTCCTCGCGCTCACAACGCAATCCGACACAGCCGAGTGCTTCGGCGAGCTTCAAGAAGTCCGGGATGCGCACCGACGACTCGGAATGGTGAGTCGAGAGGTTGGTGTTGGAGTACCGCTCGTCATAGAAGAGGGTCTGCCACTGCCGGACCATGCCCAGATTGCCGTTGTTGATGACGGCGACCTTGATGGGGATGCCCTCGATGGCGCAGGTGGCCAGTTCCTGATTGGTCATCTGGAAACAGCCGTCGCCGTCGATGGCCCACACCTCGGTGTCGGGCATCCCGAGCTTGGCGCCCATGGCAGCCGGGACGGCGTAACCCATGGTGCCCAGCCCGCCCGAGTTCAGCCACGTACGCGGCTTCTCGTACGAGATGAACTGTGCGGCCCACATCTGGTGCTGTCCGACACCCGCGCAGTAGATCGCGTCCGGGCCGGCGGTCTTGCCGATCGCCGAGATCACGAACTCCGGCGACATCGAGCCGTCGGCCGGGCGGTCGTAGCTGAGCGGGTAGGTGCGGCGGATGCCGTCGAGGTAGCTCCACCAGGTACTCAGGTCCGGCGCAGCCGCGGTGGTCGCCCGCTCGTCACGGATGGCCTCGGTCAGCTCTGTGATCACCGCACGGCAATCCCCGACGATCGGCACGTCCGCGTGCCGGTTCTTGCCGATCTCGGCGGGGTCGATGTCGGCGTGGATGACCTTGGCATCGGGAGCGAACGAATCGAGCGCGCCGGTGACACGGTCGTCGAAGCGAGCGCCGAGGGTGATCAGCAGGTCGCTGCGCTGAAGGGCCGCGACCGCGGCAACCGTTCCGTGCATTCCGGGCATTCCGAGGTGCAGCTTGTGGCTGTCGGGGAACGCGCCGCGGGCCATGAGGGTGGTGACCACGGGAATACCGGTCAGTTCGGCCAGCTCGAGCAGCTCAGCGGAGGAGTCGGACTTGATGACCCCACCACCGACATAGAACACGGGTGAACGCGACGACGCGATCAGCCTGGCGGCTTCCCGGACCTGCTTGCCGTGAGGCTTGGTGACCGGACGGTAGCCGGGCAGATCGAGCTGCGGCGGCCACGAAAACGTGGTCTGGGCCTGCAACACATCTTTGGGGATGTCGACGAGAACCGCTCCGGGACGGCCACTTTCGGCGATGTGGAACGCTTCGGCCATCACCTTCGCGATCTCCGCACCACTGTTGACCAAGAAGTTGTGCTTCGTGATCGGCATGGTGATACCGGAGATGTCGGCTTCCTGGAAGGCGTCGGTACCGATCAGCGCGCGGCCGACCTGCCCGGTGATCGCGACGATGGGCACCGAGTCCATCTGCGCGTCGGCCAGGGGCGTGACCAGGTTGGTGGCACCGGGACCGGAGGTCGCCATGCACACCCCGACGCGTCCGGTGGCCTGCGCGTAACCGGTGGCGGCGTGGCCGGCCCCCTGCTCGTGGCGGACCAGGACGTGGCGGACCTGCTTGGAGTCGAACAGTGGGTCGTAGACCGGGAGGACCGCTCCGCCGGGAATGCCGAAGACCGCATCGACGCCGAGTTCCTCGAGGGCGCGCACTACTGCCTTGGCACCACTGACCCGCTCCGGTGCCACAGTTCGACGGGGACCGGTTGCGGACGGGGCTACCGGCGAACCACTCCCTGGCGTACGCCGCGGGGCGACGGGCCCCTTGGCCTGCTGCGTTGTCTGACCACCGGGGTGGGACCCCGGCTGGGTGCGTGCTGCTGGTGCGCTCACTGCACCTTCCCTCTGTTCGGACACCACGACCCTGGGCCGTATGCGTCGGTGGACAACAAAAAACCCCCGACAGCCGTTGCTGTGCGAGGGTGGCGCGTCGATGCTTTGTGAGTACTCGTGGGAGATACCCGGTCAGGCGATGACGCGCCGGCCGAGTACGAGAATCTGTTTTTGCATCACAGTTAGCCAGGCTAGAACTGCGGATGCAGTGAGTCAAACTCCTTGAGATCCGATCCCACATCGTGGGATCGAATCAACGCCCAGGCTTCAGGGCTGTGTTCATCGCCGATTCTGTCTGCGTCTTCGGGGATGCCACAATGTCTCGGTGTCCGAGACCGAATCAATCGAGCTGCCCGCGGTGTTCCGCATCACTCCGGTCGCCTACTTTGCTGCGTTCATGATGGCGGTGACGTCGCTGGCCCTGGCGGGCGCATCGTTGCGCTATCTCGGCTGGACCCTGGTGGTCCCGATCCTGCTGGCCTTGTGGATCCATCGGCTGCGCACCATCGTCACCGAGGACGGGGTCACCGCCGTGAGTCTGCGGGGACGCCGGTCGGCAACGTGGGACCAGATCGCCGGGCTGCAATTCCCCAAGTGGGGCGCTGTGCGTGCGATCCGGACCGACAAGTCCAAACTCGTGCTGCCCGCCATCACCTTCCGCGACCTACCCCGCCTGTCGGCGGCCAGCCGCGGACGCATACCCGACCCCTACGCGATCGACAGCCCCGAGCAGGAACGGATAGCCGAGGTCGAGGAGCCAACGCCCGAGCCGACCTCGCCGACCGATGACACCATCTCCGACAACGATGGACAGTCCGGCACCAAACCCGGCGAGGGTACGACCACCTGAGTCCCGGACGGCTCCCGCCGGACCCGTCTGCGTCGAGATGATCTGCGCCGAAACCCGCACTGAGCACTGCTGAATCGGTACGGCCGCGCAAATGCGGCCGCGCCCACCGGAGTACGGTTGACCGCGCAACTATTCCGTGCCGCAGCCCGGCCGGATCTGGTCGAGCAATCGAGGAATCAGCAGCCATGCCGAATTTGAGGTCACGCACCACCACTGTCGGACGTAATGCGTCGGGCGCCCGCTCGCTCTGGCGCGCCACCGGGATGACCGACGACGATTTCGGCAAACCGATTGTGGCCATTGCCAATTCGTACACCCAGTTCGTACCCGGCCATGTGCACCTCAAGGACGTGGGCGAGATCGTGGCAGACGCTGTTCGTGCTGCGGGAGGCGTGCCGAGGGAATTTCACACCATCGCTGTCGACGACGGCATCGCGATGGGCCACGACGGCATGCTCTACTCGCTGCCCAGCCGGGAGATCATCGCCGATTCGGTGGAGTACATGGTCAACGCCCACACTGCCGACGCGCTGGTGTGTATCTCCAACTGCGACAAGATCACCCCGGGAATGCTGAATGCGGCCATGCGGCTCGACATCCCCACCGTCTTCGTCTCGGGCGGCCCGATGGAGGCCGGCAAGGCGGTTGTCGTCGGAGACACGGTGCATCCCTCGTCAGACCTGATCACGTCGATATCGGCCTCTGCCAACGACGCCGTCGACGATGCCGCGCTCCGGGAGGTCGAACTCGCCGCGTGCCCGACCTGCGGTTCGTGCTCGGGCATGTTCACGGCAAACTCCATGAACTGCCTCACCGAGGCGCTGGGACTCGCCCTGCCGGGCAACGGTTCCACCCTCGCGACCCACGAAGCGCGCCGCAGTCTGTTCAGCAGGGCCGGACAGGTGATCGTCGAGGCAGCGCTGCGGTACTACCGAGACGATGACGAGTCGGTGCTCCCCCGGAACATCGCGACTCCCAGCGCATTCCGCAACGCCATGGCGGTCGACGTGGCCATGGGCGGCTCGACGAACACCGTTCTGCACGTATTGGCTGCCGCCCAGGAAGGCGAGGTCCGCGACTTCGATCTCACGGTCATCGATGAGATCAGCCGTCGGGTGCCCTGCTTGTCGAAGGTGTCGCCCAACTCGGACTACCACATGGAAGACGTGCACAGGGCCGGTGGAATCGCCGCCATCCTGGGCGAACTCCGTCGGGCAGGACTGCTCGACGACACCACCAGCACGGTTCATTCGCCGACGATGGCAGCCTTCCTGGACGACTGGGACATCCGCGGCGGCAAGGCAACCGACGAGGCCTTCGAGCTGTTCCACGCCGCCCCCGGCGGCGTTCGCACCACCACACCGTTCTCGACTGCGAATCGATGGAGCTCTCTCGACACCGATGCTGCCGGCGGATGCATCCGCGACATCGAGCACGCCTACACGATCGAAGGCGGGTTGTGCGTGCTGCGCGGCAATCTCGCCGAGGACGGCGCGGTACTCAAGACGGCCGGCATCGACGAGGAACTGTGGCACTTTCAGGGCCCGGCTCGAGTGGTCGAGTCCCAGGACGAAGCCGTCCAGGTCATCCTGAGCAAGACCATTCAGGCCGGCGAAGTACTGGTGGTGCGGTACGAAGGTCCTGCTGGTGGGCCCGGCATGCAGGAGATGCTGCATCCCACCGCCTTCATGAAGGGCACGGGCATGGGCAAGAAGTGCGCGCTCATCACCGACGGGCGTTTCTCGGGTGGTTCCTCGGGCCTGTCGGTCGGTCACATCTCGCCGGAAGCGGCCGCGGGTGGTGTCATCGGACTCATCGAGGACGGCGACCAGGTCCTGATCGACGTGAAGACCCGCAAGCTGGAGGTGCTCGTCGACGACGAGGTCCTCGCCGATCGCCGAGCGAAGATGGACGCATCCGAACGCCCGTGGCAGCCGATGCAAGCCCGCGATCGGAAGGTGACCACCGCGCTGCGCGCGTACGCCAAGCTCGCCACGTCAGCCGACAAGGGTGCGGTCCGCCAGGTCGATTGACCGGTCCCGATCGGCCCTGAGATCGGCCCGTTGCGAGGCCGCCGAGGGACATATGCCCCCGGCGGCCCGCCACGGCGACGAAGTTGGCGACGTTGCGAAGGGCCTGACTACTGGGCGGGGTTACCCGGCGATTCGAACGGGTTGGTTCCGTTGAACAGGAACCATATCGCCACGGGTGCGGCGATGCCGACAACAAGCCAGGCGACCGACCCGATGAACGGCCGGGTGGCCCAGCCCCGGTTGAAGTCGAGAGAGATACGGCCTGGCCCGGTCAAGATGATCACCGCGGCCGCCAGACCGAGGAACAGTTCGTACTCGATGCCCTTGTTGGTGAAGTCGGGGTCGACCGCGAAGAACCACACGCCGCCCGCGAGGGTCGACTTGAACAGCGCGGCGACAACCATGACGCCCAGGACCGCCGCGCCCGCGATGGGGGTCAGCAGTCCGAGCACCAGCATCAGCCCGCCGATGGTCTCCGAGAGCGCGCCCAGTACGGCAAGCCACTTGGCGGCATCCGGGTTGAACCCGATGTTCGTGTTTGCCGAATTGACAAGGTAGTCCTCGAAGCCGCTGAGCCGGGGACCGTTCCACCACCCGAACAGTTTCTGGCTGCCATGGGCCATCGCGATCAGGCCGACACCCACCCGCAGGATCAGCAATCCCAGATCGGTGGTCCCACGCCGCACGGGCGCCTCGGTGACCACCGGACCGACGGGCTCGGGCTCAGCCGGGCCGCGGGTCGCGAAGTCGTCATCGTCGTCGTATCGCGGCTGCGGGCCGTGTTGACGATGGAAGTCGTCCCGGTCCACACCCGCGGTCGGAATCCGGGTTGTCGCGGTGGAGGGCGCCGCTGCAGCGGGCCTGGCCACCACATCGGTGTCCTGACGGGACAGATCGTCGTCGGCGGCCTGCGCACCGGCCGGCGTCGCGCCGGCAGGCTGCTTGCGCATGGTCGGGATCTGCTCGGTCTCTTCCAGTTCCGCCTCGTCCTGGGCGAACTGACCACTCTCACCGGATCGAGGCGAGCGGTACGGCGCGTAGCCATAGGCGCCGGTATCGCCCTCCGGCCTGCTCGCCTGCGGGTCGCGCGCCGCACTCTGCGGCACTCCGATCTGTTCGGTGGGCTCGTCGTAGGGGCTCGACCCCTGGCCGTCAGGATCTCGTTCGGTCACAGTTCGACCTTAGAGGCTCACCGGGCAACCCAAGTGTTCGCCGGGCCGGGCGCGCCCGATCAGTAGGGTGGACGCCATGACAATGCACCACGGGTCTGCGATCGCACGGATCGTGATCATGCTGGTGGCGGCAGCCACGTGGTGACCGGATGTGCCGACGGCTTCGCCGAGCAGGACCGCAACCGCGACGCCGGCCAGTTCTCGACCAACCCCAACCCGCCGTTGCAGCAGCAGGAACAGACACCGAGCAGTCCACCACCGACCGATCCGGGCGCTCCGACGGGTCCGTGCCCAGACCCCGACCCGACCGTCATCGCCACATGTCTCGACACCACCAGCGGCGTGCTCCCAGGAAATGCCGACGCGACGGCGACCGTGGTCGCGCAACGCACCACGGGAAAGATCGTGCGCACCAAGCGCGGCGGGCCGACTCAGGACGTGGCCTCGTTCGAGGTCGATGCCTCAGGCGACGGCGGCCTGCTGGACTTCGCGTTCTCCCCCGATTTCGCGCAGGATCAGTTGCTCTACGCCTACATCACCACCCCCACCGACAACCGGGTGGTCCGGCTGGCCCCGAATGACGTGCCCAAGCCGATCCTCGTCGGGATCCCGAAGGGCCCGGTCGGGAACATGGGAACCATCTATTTCAAGAGTCCGACCGAACTGCTGGTGGCCACCGGCGACGCAGGCGACCCACAGTCGGCGTCTGACCCGGCATCCCTGGCGGGCAAAATTCTGTCGGTCACGGACTTGGCATCGGGTAGCACCACCCCACCTCGGGTGCTGACCTCGGGACTGGGATCGAACCCGGCTCTGTGCCCCGACGTCGCCACCGGTGCGCTGTACCTGACCGACCGCGCGCCCGCCGAGGACCGCCTCCAGCTGATCAGCGCCACCGGTGTGGCGCGCACGCTGTGGACCTGGCCCGACAAACCGGAAACGGCTGGATGTGCTGCGGTCAACGGCATGATCATGGTGTCGCAGACCAGGACTCAACGACTTCAGGCCCTGGCGGCACCGACCGAGGAGAAGCCCACCACGGCCGAACCGGTCACCGTGCTGGAGAAGCGGTATGGGTCGCTCGGACGCCTCACGGCTGTACCCGGTGGCCTCTTCCAGGTCGCGACGGTGAACAAACAGACCGGTACGGCCGGCCCCACAGACGATCGGGTGATCATCATCCCGATGCCGCAGGGCCCCGCCGACACCAACATCTGATCCGCTACTGGCAGGCAGCCAGTACCAGTTCCTTGACCCGGGCCGGATCTGCCTGTCCCCGTGTGGCCTTCATGACATCGCCGACGATCTTGCCTGCGGCGGCCACCTTGCCGCTGCGGATCTTCTCCGCGATGTCGGGGTTGTTGGTCAGCGCCTCGTCGACCGCCTTCTGCAGCGCGGAGTCGTCGCGCACGACCTCCAGGCCCCGGTCGGCGATGACCTGTTCGGGTTCGCCCTCACCGTCGAGCACTGCCGTCACGACCTGCTGCGCGAGCTTGTTGGTGAGTTTGCCCTCGTCGACGAGAGCGACAACTGCCGCAACCTGCTTCGGGGTGATCGGCAGATCCGCCAGCTCCGTACTCCGGGAGTTCGCCTGCTGGGCCAGGAACGAGACCCACCAACCGCGCGCGGCGTCCACCGACGCGCCGGACTCCACCGTTGCGATGATCAGGTCCACGGCACCGAGGTTCACCAGGTCACGCATCACCTCGTCGGACAGACCCCACTCCTGCTGGATCCGTGCGCGCCGCAGCCATGGCAGTTCGGGGATGGTCTCGCGGAGTTCCTCGATCCATGCCGAATCGGGTTGCACCGGAGGCAGATCCGGTTCGGGGAAATAGCGGTAGTCCTCTGCGGTTTCCTTGCGGCGCCCGGCCGAGGTGGATCCGTCGGACTCCTGGAAGTGCCGGGTCTCCTGGATGATGTCGACCCCCGACTTGAGCAGCGCACCCTGGCGCCGCATCTCGTACCGGACCGCGACCTCGACACTCTTGAGTGAGTTGACGTTCTTGGTCTCGGTGCGGGTACCGAACTCGGTGGCGCCCTTCGGCATCAACGACAGGTTGGCATCGCAGCGCATGGAGCCCTGGTCCATACGGACGTCGGAGACACCGAGCGACTTCAGCAGATCACGCAGTGCGGTGACATATGCGCGAGCGACCTCCGGTGCCCGCTCCCCCGCTCCTTCGATCGGCTTGGACACGATCTCGATGAGTGGCACGCCCGCGCGGTTGTAGTCGAGCAGCGAGTGGCTCGCGCCGTGGATGCGACCGGTGGATCCGACATGCAGAGACTTGCCGGTGTCCTCCTCCATGTGGGCCCGCTCGATCTCGACGCGCCAGGTGGTGCCGTCGTCGAGCGCGACGTCGAGGTAGCCGTCGTACGCGATGGGGTCGTCGTACTGCGAGATCTGGTAGTTCTTCGGCTGATCCGGGTAGAAGTAGTTCTTCCGAGCGAAGGTGCTCGACGGACGGATCGAGCAATTGAGGGCCAGGCCGATGCGGATCGCCGACTCGATGGCCCTCTCGTTCGCCACCGGCAGCGAGCCGGGCAGGCCGATGCAGACAGGGCACACCTGGGTGTTCGGTTCGGCACCGAAGGTGGTGGGGCAGCCACAGAACATCTTGGTGTTGGTGCCCAGCTCGACATGCACCTCCATGCCCATCACGGGATCGAATTCGGAAATGACATCGTCGTAGTCGAGCAGTTCGGTCATGCACCGAGTTTAACTGGCCCCCGCACCCCCGATGATGTGCCCTTCTGGCGGCGCTCACCTGGCTTTTACCCGCCATAAGGGCACATCATCGGGGGTGGGGAGTCAGCCGAAGAAGGCCGCGGCGTCCTCGTAGCGGTTCTGGGGAACGAGTTTGAGCTCTTTGGTGGCCTCACCGATGGGAACCAATCCGATGTTCGGCCCTTGGAGGCTGACCATCATCCCGTAGTCCCCGTTGTGCGCGGCGTCGGCGGCGTTTACCCCGAATCGGGTGGCCAGCACCCGGTCATAAGGTGTCGGTTTGCCACCGCGCTGCACGTGACCGAGCACGGTCGTCCGTACTTCCTTGTTGATCCGGCGCTCGATCTCGACGGCGAGCTGTTGTGCGACTCCGGTGAACCGCTCGTGTCCGAACTCGTCGAGTCCACCCTTGAGCACCGAGAAGTTACTGCCCTCGGCAGGTTTGGCCCCCTCGGCGACCACGCAGATGAAGTGCGAGTCACCGCGCTGGAAGCGGCGTTTGACCAGACGGCACACCTCTTCGACATCAAACGGCTGTTCGGGGATGAGGATCATGTGTGCACCGGATGCGATGCCCGAATGCAGCGCGATCCAGCCGGCGTGGCGGCCCATCACCTCCACCAGCATCACGCGCTGATGCGACTCGGCGGTGCTGTGCAGACGATCGATGGCGTCGGTTGCGACGGTCAGCGCGGTGTCGAACCCGAACGTCACGTCGGTGCAATTGATGTCGTTGTCGATGGTCTTGGGCACCCCGACCACCGGGACGCCTTCATCGGACAGCCAGGACGCGGCGGTCAACGTGCCCTCGCCGCCGATCGGGATCAGTACGTCGATGCCGTTGTCGTCCAATGTCTGCCGGATCTGGTCGAGACCGGCACGCAGCTTGTCCGGATGTGTGCGGGCAGTACCCAGCATGGTGCCGCCCTTCGCGAGCAACCGATCGTTCCGGTCGTCGGCGGCGAGATGAATCCGCCGGTCCTCGAGCAATCCCCGCCAGCCGTCGAGGAATCCGACCACCGCCGACCCGTACCGGACCTCGCTGGTCCGGACCACGGCCCGGATCACCGCGTTCAATCCTGGGCAGTCACCGCCACCGGTTAGCACTCCAATGCGCATCTGGTGTTCCCGCTCCCTTTTCATCTGTGCTCAGACTGTCATCTCTGCTCGGACAGCACGCGCTCTGCGGGCGCCACTGGCTTCAATTGTGCAACCGAATGCAAGCTACGGCTCAGCGCACGCCGTTTTCGTAGGCATAGACAACCGCTTGCGCGCGGTCGCGCAGCTGCAACTTCGAGAGCACGTTGCTGACATGGGTCTTGACCGTCTGCTCGGCCACAAAGAGATGCGTTGCGATCTCGGCGTTCGACTTGCCCTCGGCCACCTGCTCGAGCACCTCGCGTTCGCGAGGGGTCAACCCGGAGAGTTCGCTCGACGGGGCGCGGCGAGGGCGTTGTCTACTGGTCACCTCGGCGATCAGCCGACGGGTTACCGACGGTGCGAGCAGTGCGTCACCGGCTGCCACCACGCGGACCGCACGCACCAGCTCTTCGGCCGGCGCATCTTTGAGCATGAAGCCTGAGGCACCGATCCGCAGGGCCTGATAGACGTAGTCGTCGATGTCGAAGGTGGTGAGCATCAGGATTTTGCTGGACACCTTTGCCGGTCCGGAGAGCAGTTGTTCAGCTGCTGCGAGGCCGTCGAGGACGGGCATGCGCACATCCATCAGCACCACGTCCGGGTGGAGCTGACGGACCGCCGTCACCGCAGCCTTGCCGTCCGGCGCGTCCCCGACCACCGAGATGTCGGACTGTGCGGCGAGCAGGGCACCGAAGCCCTGTCGAACCATTGCTTGATCGTCCGCAATGAAGACCGTGATCGACACGTCGACAGCCTACTTTTCCACCATCCCGGCCTGCAGACCCGACTGTCCCGAATCATCGACCACACCCGGCGCCCGAATCGGTAGGCGTGCCTGCACAACAAACCCACCGTCGGGTTGCGGCGCTGCGGACAGCACCCCACCGACGGCTTTGGCCCTCTCGATCATTCCCGGAATGCCTAGTCCCCCTTCGGAATCGAGCCCGATGGGTTGTTCCGTCGGAGCGGTGTTGGCAATGGTCACCGCGAGTTCGGTTCCCTTGACCGTCACATCGACGCGCACCTGCGACCCTGCCGCGTAACGGGTGGCGTTCGCCAACGATTCCTGCACGATCCGGTATGCCACCAATGCACACGCGTCACCCACCTCGTCCACGCCGACGGCCGGGTAGTACGTGACGTCGATCCCCGCGCCCCTCGTCGCGGAGATCAGTCCGTCGATCTGCGCCAGCCCCGGGTTCGGGTTGCGTGCAAGTGCATCCGCGGCCGAATCATCTTCGAGACGAAGCACACCGAGCATGGTGCGCACCTCGTCGAGGGCCTCGCGTGCGACGTTGGCGATGGCATCGAACTCGGCCGCAGCCGCGTCGCCGACGCCTTCGATCCGGTATTTCGCGGTCTGTGATTGCACAACCACCACCGACATCCGGTGAGCCACAACGTCGTGGAGGTCGCGGGCGATGCGGGTCCGTTCCGAGAGCACCGCATTCTTCGACTTCTCGGTGTCCTTCAGTTTGGTCTGCTGGGCGAGTTGGGCACGGGATCGCACGATGATGCGGATCAACACGCACATGATGCCGGCGACCGCCAGTCCGATCACCCAGCCGACCTCGGCCTCGCTCGGAGCAACCGAGAACATCACCAGTGCCGACACCAGCCAGATCACCGGCAGAAGACGTAGCGGTGCCTTGAGATAGGCGAGAACCGTGAGCACCACCAGTTCGATGAAGTGCACCACCTGGATGGAGTAGTTCCACGTGTCGAGCCGATCGATGGTCAACCCGATGACCTGTGAGGACACCACCGAGATCGCCCAGCCGAGTGTGGGATTGGCCCAACCCAGCATGATCGGGAGGGCGGCGAACGCCGCGACGACAGGCATCAGCGCTGGCTGCACGTCGTGTGTCACTGCCAAGGTCGGCCACGCAATGGCGTACATGATGAGCGCGACGAGCGTGAAGAAGACGTTGACCTTGCGACTCAAGAATCCGATGACCACCGGGTCTGCGGTGATCGGCAGTTTCTTGGCCTCGTCGACCACATAGTCGGCGGCAGCAGTCAACAGTTTCATTTGTTTGACAGTAGCCACCCATTCCT
This sequence comes from Williamsia sp. D3, assembly GCF_000506245.1. Lineage (NCBI taxonomy): Bacteria > Bacillati > Actinomycetota > Actinomycetes > Mycobacteriales > Nocardiaceae > Williamsia > Williamsia sp. D3. Next base: position 28,150 of record NZ_AYTE01000049.1, read on the forward strand.
CGTCCGACCCCATACCTGAGAGTGAGATCTGCACCGACCCGCAGGTAGCACGCGCACCCTGCGTGCACCTCGTAGTAGCCACCGGACAACGCGTCCGACGACCGATGTGCACGGGTGCGCTCCATTTCTACGTTCAATTCATGCGAGCCGTACACAACCGAATCTTTCTGTCCAGCTTGGTGATCTGCTTCGTGGTGGCCTTGGCGCTGTGGCCCGCAACCGCCGCCGCAACTACATCCGCAACGGGGATGTCGCCCGCCGAGGCCGCTGACATCCGTACCCCGGCCGGCGCGGCGATTGCGGCATTGACAGGGCCGAGGCCCGTCGATGCGATCGCAGTACTGCCCGTGGACTTCGAGGCAGCGATGGGATATCGGCCCGAGGTGGTCGATGGCATGCCGATCGATCCCGCAGGCGCTTGCTCATCGCCCATCCCGTTGCCCGACCGGTTCGAACCGCTTTGCAAGACACACGATTTCGGATACGACCTGTTGCGCCTCGCCGACAAGAACGGCGTTCCGCTGGCCGGTTGGGCTCGGGTGGCACTCGACACCATGCTCGCCGAGCGTATGCATGAGGTCTGCGACGACCCCGCCTGCGACTGGGCCGCCGATCTCGCCCGGGTGGGGTTGAGCTTCAACACCTGGCGTCAGCACTCGGGTGCCCCGGTCGCGCGGGAGTCTTTCCCGGCGATCGTTGCATCCACCTTCGTCCGCGGCGGCGAGTCGCTCGCATCTCTGGTGGGTCTGGCATGAAGGCACGCACGTGGCCACACCCACTGGTGACCGCCGGCACCACAGCAGGCGCGGCAATCGCTTTGGCCCCCGGCTCGCTGCCCCGCGAAGCACTGATCCAGGGCGTGCTGCTCGCAGCGTTCGCCGGCATCGGCGCCCTCATCGGCATGCTGGCGTCCCGCTTCGTCCCGTGGCCGGCCGCGCGCACGAGGAAGGTCACTGCCGCCGCCGGGGGCCTGGTCATTGTTGCGATGTTCGTACAGATGATCTGGTGGCAACTCGAGCTGCGATGGGCTCTGGGCACAGAGACCCTCGACCTCGGATGGGTGGCCGTGGCCGCCGCGCCTTCCGGGTTGGTGGCCGTGGGTGTTGCCCTGCCTTCCCGTATCCGCATGATCGGCGCGGCGCTGGCTGCCGCCATCGCGCTCTCGGTCGCCCCGTCACCTGCCGGTGCTGCGGGGTCAGGCGAGTCTGTGGCGCACAAGTTCACCGCTGTCGGCGCCCAATCAACATCGCTACGGGTCTACGGGGAACTCGACACCCGCGACGTCACCGACCGCGCGCAGAATCTGGTGAAACGCTGGCAGGCCGCGGGTGGGATGCACCGCAGTGCGGTGGTGGTCGCAGTACCCACCGGATCGGGGTGGGTGGACCCGGACGCTCTGGTCGGGATCGAGTCGCGGATGGCCGGAGATGTGGGAGTTGTTGCTTTGCAGTACAGCGACATTCCGTCTTGGCAGGCTTTTCTGTCGAGTTCCGCACCGGCCCGCGACAGCGCTATCGCGGTCACGGCCGCGCTCATCGATGCCGTCAACCGGTCGGCCTCGCCCAGCCGCCCACACATCTACCTCTACGGCCAGAGTCTGGGCGCGGTCGGCGCCGACGCGGCACGGCAATGGGCGCAGGCCAATCGTTCCGGCGCGCTGTGCCACACGGTGCTCGCGGGCGCCCCGGCGGGCACAGCGTCACTGTCGGCGCCGTCGACCACCGTGTTGGCGAACGGATCTGATCCCGTGGTGCGCTGGTCCCCGCGGTTAATCTGGCAGCCGCCGGCGCTGGCGTCCGGCATCACCCACGACTTGCCGACACCACCGTGGCTACCGGTGGCCGGGTTCGTCCAGGCCAGCGCGGACCTGATCGGGGCACTGTCGTTCCCTGCCGGTCACGGTCATCAGTACGGGACCGAACAGGGTCACGTCATCCCCGTCTGCCCCCGATGATGTGGCCTTATGGCGTACCCCACCTGGGGTTTTCGTCGCCAGAAGGGCACATCATCGGGGAGCGGGGGTCAGACGATCGGGCCCCGGGCCGCCTCGTAGGCGGCGCCGACGCGATACAGCCTCTCGTCGGCCATCGACGGAGCCATGATCTGCAGTCCCACGGGCAGTCCATCGTCCTCGGACAACCCCGACGGCACCGACATCGCGCAGTTCCCGGCCAAGTTCACCGGGAGGGTGCAGAGGTCGAAGAGATACATGGCCAGCGGGTCGTCGACCTTCTCGCCGATCGCAAACGCCGTTGTCGGAGTGGTCGGCGACACCAGGACGTCCACGGTCTCGTACGCCTTGGCGAAGTCGCGGGCGATGAGCGTGCGAACCTTTTGTGCCTGACCGTAGTACGCGTCGTAGTAGCCAGACGACAATGCGTAGGTTCCGATCATGATGCGGCGCTTGACCTCTGGACCGAAGCCGGCCGCACGGGTCATTGCCATCACCTGTTCGGCGCTGTGGCTGCCGTCGTCGCCGACCCGCAGTCCATATCGCATCGCATCAAACCGTGCGAGGTTGCTGGACACCTCGGACGGCAGGATCAGGTAGTAGGCACCAAGTGCGTAGGTGAAGTGCGGGCACGACACCTCGACCACTTCGGCGCCACGCTCACGCAATGCCTCCACGGCCGCGTTGAACGAGGACAGCACGCCCGCCTGGTAACCGTCACCCTGCAATTCGGCGACAATACCGACCTTGACACCTGAAAGGTCTTGCGAAGAGCCGGCTTTCGCGGCGGCAACCATGTCACCGACCGGCTGGTCGATCGACGTCGAATCCCGTGGGTCGTGCCCGGCGATCACCTGGTGCAGGAGCGCGGTGTCCAGCACGGTGCGCGCGCACGGTCCGCCCTGATCGAGCGACGAGGCACATGCCACCAGCCCGTACCGCGAGACGGTGCCGTACGTCGGCTTCACGCCCACGGTCCCGGTGACCGAGGCCGGCTGACGCACAGAACCGCCGGTGTCGGTGCCGATGGCCAGCGGCGCCTGGAACGAGGCCAGGGCCGCCGCGCTGCCGCCACCCGATCCGCCGGGGATCTTTGTTGTGTCCCAAGGGTTTCGGGTGACGCCGTATGCCGAGTTCTCGGTGGACGATCCCATCGCGAACTCGTCCATGTTGGTCTTGCCGAGGATCGGGATGCCCGCAGCGCGCAGCCGTGAGGTGACGGTGGCGTCGTACGGAGGTACCCAGCCCTCGAGGATCTTCGAACCACAGGTGGTGGGCGCGTCGGTGGTGGTGAACACGTCCTTGAGGGCCAGCGGGACACCGGCAAGCGGCGATGCCGGGGGCTCGCCCGCAGCAATGGACTTGTCGACGGCCGCGGCCGCCTGCAGTGCTTCGTCGGAATTGACGTGCAGGAAGGCGTTCAGCTCACCGTCCACCTCGGCGATCCGGTCGAGGTGCGCGCTGGTGACCTCCACGGCAGACAGGTCACCGGCGTGGATCTTCTCCGCCAGTTGGGCGGCGGACAAGCCGGTGATCTCGCCGGACTGGCGGGTGGGTGCGGTCACTGTTCTTCTCCGAGGATCTGCGGCACTGCGAACCGTCCCTGCTCGACCGAAGGTGCACCCGAGAGGGCTTCCTCGGTGGTGAGACTGGGCACGATGGTGTCGGGCCGTAAGACGTTGGCGATGTCTGCCGGATGTGCGGTGCCGGGGATGTCGGCCGCGGCGACTTCCGAGATGTTGGCGACGTGGGACAGAATCGAATCGAGCTGACCGGCGTAGTGGTCGAGTTCGTCGTCGGTCAGCGCCAGCCGCGACAGCCGGGCGAGATGCGCAACCTCATCACGCGAGATGGCAGACACGAGAGATGCACCTTTCTGTTCGAGGGCGGCCCACGATGATGTCGGCCCGAACCCCGGTCCAGACTAGTCGGCGCCGGTCCCCCGATCGCCTCAGGTGCCGCGAGCCCTACAACCAGCGTTTGAGTCGCGCGGTGATCCACGGCAGCAGCAGGTACACCATCAGCGGTGTGCTCACCAATGTGGCGATCAACGTCTTCACCACCAGCGGCGTGTCCCCCAGGTGGGCGATGATGCCGATGTTGATCGCCAGACTGAGAGGAAAGAAGCCGAGCCAGATGGTGATCGCCTGCTTCCAGCGTGGTGGCGGAGCGCCCAACACGCGTACCGCCTGCGTCAGCGTGGACTGCGGCTCGAACCATCCTTCGATGCCGGACAGGCGATGGGTGGCGTACTCCACCGCGATCCCCTCCCCACGCGAGAGCCAGGCCTTGCGCACCGGCGACGACACCCAATCGTCGACCTGTGCGTGGTTCTCGAACCGGTACATGACGTAGTACTCGCCGGGCACCTTCGATGAGCGCAACCACCCTCCGCCGAGGAAGCCCGGGAATGTCCGGGCCAGTGCGATTCCGGCGTCGGTCCAGGCGATGAAGTCGTGTTCTCGATCAGGCTCGATCCGGCGTGCCACGGACGTGGTCACGTCGGAATGATCGCGCGCATCGTCGATTGCCATCCGCTCATTATCGAGCCCGAACGGCAACCGCCCCGAACTCTGGGCCTGCGTCGTGATCAGGCGAATATCCGGCGGGCGGATGATGGGTCGCCGACGTATCGTCTCGTTCATGATCATCGTCACAACAAACGACATCCCCGGCTACCGGATCACCTACACCTTCGGCGAGTGCTTCGGGCTGACCGTCCGGTCACGCAACATCGGATCGAACCTCGGTGCCGGCTTCAAGGCGATGGCGGGTGGTGAACTCAAGGGAGTCACACAGCTACTCCACGATTGCCGTCAGGAAGCACTGCAGCGCTTGGCGACCGAGGCGCAGCAACGCGGCGCGAACGCCGTGGTGGCGTTCCGGTTCGAGACCACCGAGTTCGGTGGAACCGGTATCGAGGTGTGCGCGTACGGCACGGCAGTGGGCGTCGAAGCGCTCCCCGGAACCACTCCTCCGGCCTGATCGCCAGGCCACTGAGCGCCGGCCACTGAGGGCGCGCCACACGGCAGGGCCGACGTAGCGGTGGGAGAATGTCGACCGTGTCCTATCTGCTGCGCGTCTACCTCCAGGACCGGCCCGGATCCTTGGGCCTCCTGGCCGTTTCCCTGGGTTCGATCGGTGCCGACATCCTGTCGCTCGACGTTGTCGAACGCGGCGAAGGGTACGCAGTCGATGACATCGTCGTCGAGGTTCCGCGCAGCTCGCTACCCGACACCCTGATCACTGCCGCAGAGAAGGTTGATGGCGTGCGAGTGGATTCGATCCGCCCGTACACCGGCATCCTCGAGACCCACCGGGAACTCGAGTTGGTCAACGAGATCGCGGCCGCCGGCCGCGATCGGCTACAGGTCCTGGTCGAGGCGGCACCCCGGGTTCTGCGGGTTGCGTGGGCCACCATCATCACCTCAGGCGCCAACGGGGCGATCCAGCTCTTCGGGAGCTCTGGTGCCCCGGAAACCCAACTCACCGATGCGAGTTGGCTGCCGATCGACCACGAGGCCGAGCTGGATCCGGAATCGCCATGGGTGCCGCAGTCCTGGCGCGACATGGACACTCGGCTGGCCGCAGCGCCCATCGGGTCACCGGGCAAGGCGTTGCTCCTCGGTCGACCGGGTGGCCCGGACTTCCGTCCGTCCGAAATTGCCCGGATCGGCTACCTCGCGAAGATCGTGACGACGGTGCTCAGACAACCCTGACCGGGTCGGCCGCGTCATCAGTCCCACGGCGCGTCACCTTCGTTCACGTCGGCAGGTGATTCGTCGGTCTCTGCTGGCGGAGGCCCTTCTGCCAGAAGCTTTTTGAACCCGTCTTCATCGAGAATGGGTACGCCGAGCTGTTCTGCCTTGTCCGCCTTGGTACCGGGCGAATCCCCGACGACAACATAAGCTGTCTTCTTCGACACCGACCCTGACGCCTTGCCCCCGCGCACCAGGATGGCCTCTTTGGCGCCGTCGCGGGAGAAGTCCTGCAGCGAGCCGGTGACCACGATGCTCAGGCCTTCGAGCGTGCGCGGGATGGAAGCGTCGCGCTCGTCCTCCAGCTGCACACCGGCCTCACGCCATTTGCGGACGATCTCACGATGCCAATCGACTGTGAACCAATCAGCGACGCTCTTCGCCAACGTGTTACCCATACCCTCCACGCTGGCGAGCTGTTCGGCTGTTGCCGATTCGATGGCCTCCAAGCTGCCGAACTCGGTGGCCAATGCGCGTGCGGCACTCGGGCCGACGTGCCGGATCGACAACCCGACCAATACCCGCCAGAGCGGTACCTTCTTGGCCGCAGAAAGGTTCGCGAGCAACCGCTTCCCGTTCGCGGAGAGATCTCCCGATTTGGTGGTGAACAAAGTGGTCTTGCGGAGATCGTCCTCGGTCAGGCTGAACAGATCACCCTCGTTGTCGAGCACCCCGGAGCTCAGAAGCGCGGTGGCAGCCTCGTATCCGAGAGCCTCGATGTCGAATGATCCGCGACCGGCGATGTGGAACAGCCGCTCTCTCAGCTGGGCCGGACACGATCTGCTGTTGGGACAGCGGATGTCGGCGTCGCCCTCCTTCTGCGGCGCCAATTCGGTGCCGCATTCGGGACAGTGCGTGGGCATCACGAATTCACGTTCGGTGCCGTCTCGCAGGTCGACTACAGGGCCGAGTACTTCGGGGATGACGTCGCCGGCCTTCCGAATGGTGACGGTATCGCCGATCAGAACGCCCTTGCGCTTGACCTCGGACGCGTTGTGGAGCGTTGCCATGCCGACCGTCGAGCCCGCCACCAGAACAGGCTTCATCGATGCGAAAGGAGTGACCCGTCCGGTGCGTCCGACATTGACCAAGATGTCGAGCAGTTTGGTGGTCGCCTCTTCGGGGGCGTATTTGTACGCGATGGCCCAGCGCGGCGCGCGCGAGGTGGACCCCAGCCGACGTTGAAGTGAGATGTCGTCCACCTTGACAACGATCCCGTCGATCTCGTGTTCGACGTCGTGGCGGTGTTCACCCCAGTAGGCAATCTTCTCCAGGATGGCGTCGGCGCCGGCGAGTTTGGTGGTGTGCTCGGAGACCGGCAGTCCCCAGGCACCCAGCGCCAGATAGGCGTCATGGAGAGTCTTGGGCGGCGTTCCGTCGATCCGGCCGAGCCCGTGACAGATCATCCCGAGTCGTCGCCTGGCGGTGATCTGCGGGTTCTTCTGACGGAGGGACCCGGCGGCAGAGTTGCGTGGGTTGGCGAACGGCGCCTTGCCCGCCTCCACGAGCGACGCGTTGAGCGCCTCGAAATCCTCGACTCGGAAGAACACCTCACCGCGCACCTCGAGCAGGTCGGGTATCGGGTAGTCGTCGGACGGGGTGAGCCGGTGCGGTACGTCGTCGATGGTCTTGGCGTTGAGCGTGACGTCCTCGCCGGTGCGTCCGTCGCCGCGGGTGGTGCCGCGAACGAGGACACCTTTTTCGTAGACCAGCGCCAGGGCGACGCCGTCGATCTTCAGCTCACACAGGTATTCCAAGCCCGAACCGGCGTCAGCCTCGACTCGGGACACCCAGCTGCGCATCTCGTCGGCATCGAACACGTTGTCCAGCGACATCATTCGTTCGAGATGGTCGACGGCCTTGAACTCGGTGGCGAAACCGCCGCCGACCAACTTGGTGGGCGAATCGGCGACAGCCAACTCCGGGTATTGGTCTTCGAGGGCCTGCAGGCGGCGCAACAACGTGTCGAACTCACCGTCGGTGATGACGGGAGCGTCTTTCACGTAGTAGCGGAATTGGTGGTCACGCACCTCCTCGGCCAGCTGCGACCACTGCTCTCTGGCCGCAGAAGGAGTCGGCTCCGCGGGCGTCTGCTCACTGATGTCTGCACTGTTGGCCACCCCTCGAAGATAGTCCAGAGGGCTGACACCGAAACCGGACTCGCGGGGTTCGATTCATCGATATGGACTTGTGCGCCCTAGCGGCCGATGGATCGCAGGTAATCCCCCACCGTGACCACAGCCTGCGGGTTCCTGGGGCCCTCCACCAGGGCCGCGTAAGGCAGCGCCATGATGCGGCCCTCTCGGACCGCGGTCGAGCCCGACATCAACGGGTGCGATTCGAGCTGACGGATCTTCGCGGCGACGGAGTCGGACAGCCCCGCCCCGTAATCGACGATGATGATGACCTCGGGATCCCGCTGGGCGGCGGCCTCCCACGAGGTGGTGGTCCACGAGTCGTTCAGGTCATCGAAGATGTTGTACCCACCGGCCTCGGTGATGATCTGTTGGGGTGCAGCGGTTCTGCCCGAGGTGAAGGGTTCAGGGGCGGCGCTGTCGAAGAGGAAGACCCTGGCCGGGTCACGGTCTCGCGGCACGGCCGCGTTCACACCGCGCACCAGGTTCCGGTACTCCTCCACCAGGTTGTCCGCACGCTCGCGGACCCCAAAGATGTCACCGAGGTTCTCCAGATCGGCATAGAGGGCATCGAACGGCGCCATGATCCCGCGGCGCGTTGTTCCGGGCTGACGACACGCCTCGGTGAGTTGGTACGGGACGGCGCCGATCTGTTTGATCCAGTCAGGTGTCAGACCGGTCGACTCCCGGAAGCCGTAATTCCACCCGGCGAAGACGAAATCGGGGTCGGCCGCCTGCACGATCTCCCGGGTGAAGGCCTCACCGAGTTCGGGAGTCGATTCGAAATCCGCCTTCCAGGGCGAGGTCTGGACGTCACGTTCCTTGCTGGGATAGGTGGTGTACCCGACGAGCCGGTCGGCCAGTCCGAGCGAGAACATCATCTCGGTGATGCCGGTGTCATTGGTCACCACCCGGGTGGGCGTCCCGGAGACCGTGAGTGGCGCACCGCAATTCGTGACCGTCACCGTGGGCCCGCCGGACGGGGTCTTCTGCTCCACGGCGGCGCCGCACGCGCTGACTGCCACCGCCATCGCGATCATCATAAGGGCACAGCGATTTCGGTACATTCAGCTCTCCTCGTGGTGAACGGCGTGGGGTGTGCAATTCGGCACCGGTTTGTGCCCGTCGGAGACGGCCCTGAAATCCCCGTCGGAGACGGCCCTGAAATTCCCGTCGGACACGGTCCTGTTGAGACCGTCGAAGATGATCTGGGGAACGCCGAGGCGGGGATGGGCGACGATGTGGCAGCCGATCGAGAACCACCGGTTGATCACGGTTTCGGTGAAGACCTCCTGAGGGGTTCCGGCACACACCACCGCGCCGTCGACGAGCACGAGGACACGGTCGCAGTACTGCGCGGCCAGATTGAGATCGTGCAATGCCGCTATCACCGTGATGCCCAACCCTTTTGCCGCGCCGAGCACGCCGTGTTGATGTTGCACGTCGAGATGATTGGTCGGTTCGTCGAGCACGAGCACCTGTGGTTCCTGGGCCAGAGCACGGGCGATCAGCACCCGCTGCTTCTCGCCGCCTGACAGAGAGGAGAACAATCGCGAGCGCAGATCCCCGGCATCGGCCTTGTCCATCGCCTCCCCGATGGCCTCGTCTTCGGCGACACGGTCGCGGGCGACGATCCCGCTGTGTGGCAATCGCCCGGTTGCGACCACCTCGCGCGCTGTGAAGTCGAAATGCAAGGTGTTGTCCTGGGTCAACGCGGCCACTTGACGGGCATTCTCGCGCATGCTGATGGCACGAATGTCGCGCTCACCCACCACGATACGACCGTCGGACGGTTTCAACGCCCGATACAGACAGCGCAGCGTCGTGGATTTGCCGCTGCCGTTGGGCCCGACGATCCCGACGAACTGACCCGCCCCGACGGTCAGGTTCATGTCGCCCACCACCAGACGGCCGCCGATCTCGACGTCCACGTGATCGAACTGCACGCGCATCAGATCTGCACCATCGATGCATCACGGCGTCTCATCAAGAACACGAACACCGGTACCCCGACTGCTGCGGTGATCGCCCCCAGTGGCAGTTCCTGTGGCGGTACCACCGTGCGCGACAACAGGTCGGCAGAAACGAGGAAGACGGCGCCCAGCAAGGGCGTCACGATGATGAGTCGCCGGTGATCGGCGCCGGCGAGCAGTCGCGCCACGTGTGGGACGACCAGACCGACGAATCCGACCGCGCCACACACGGACACGAAACAACCCGTCATCGCGGCCGCGATGACGAACAGGAGGATCCTGAACCGCGATGCGTTCAGTCCCAGTGCGGCACTGACCTCGTCGCCCATCGACAACGCGTTCAGGCGTCGCGCACACAGGGCAATGGACACCATTCCCGCCGCGGCGACGACCACCACCAGTGGAACCACGCCCCAGCTGACGCCCGACAGGCTCCCCAGGAGCCAGAACATCACGCTGCGCGCACCGTCACCTTGCGGTGCCATGAAGATCAGCACGGTGGTGACCGCCGAGAAACCGTATCCGAGCGCGGTTCCCGTCAACACGAGCCGCAGGGGCACCAATCCGGCTGCCGATCTCGCCATCAGATACACGAGGGCGGTGGCACCGAGGGCGCCCAGGAACGCTGCGGTACTCAGCGCGTAGATACCCAGCGCACCGAAAGTGCCGAACAGGACAACCGCGGTTGCGCCCACGGATGCCCCCGAGGAGATCCCGAGGACATACGGGTCTGCCAATGCGTTGCGCACCATCGCCTGTACGAGCAGACCCACAGCACTGAGTCCGGCGCCGACGAACATTGCCACGATCAGTCGCGGCAATCTGGAATCGACCACTATCCGGTAATTGGGCACGTCGTCTGCCGGTATTGCGCCTCCGACCAACTCGGCCCAGAGGAACGAGGTGGTGTCGCGCCAGGGAACGTGAACGGTACCGAACATGAGTGCCACCACCGACACTGCGACCAGCGCAAAACACAACCCGACCACCAACGCAGTCACCGAATGAGGGCGCATCGCCGCACTTTCCGCTGTACCCGATGCCGGTCGACCCGTACGCATGCGTCAGCGAATGAAGGCGCGCGCGAGCGCACCATCACCGCGTCAACCGTGTCCCTCGGAGTCGACGGGCGACCACGCCGGCGGCGCGGTCGCGTTGGCAGGTCTTCGGACTCGTGGACATGGCACCGTACGTTCGGTGTCTCCTACCGGCGGTCGCTTCCCAGGCATACACCCAGTGCTGGTGACCGCGTTCGTTTCCACTCACCGCTGCGGGGCAGTTCCGGATCTTCACCGGATTCCCTCTTACGATCCGCCGGTCACTGACCGACGGAAACCAACGCCCGGTCAACCTAACATTTCACCGGCACCCGAACAGACACCGGTTCTACACTGTCGCCATGCCCCACCCGATCATGTACTCCGAAGACGACCCGGTTCTGATTCGACTGCGCACCATCGCACTCGCGTTCCCGGATGCGACGGAGAAGATCGCACACGGTCGCCCGACGTTCCGCGGCGGGAAGATGTTCGGCATGTACGGCGGCGGGGTCAAAGGTGGACCGCAATTCGAGCAATCGCTCCTGTTCAAGGTCGAACAGACCGAACGCGTTGCACTGGATCAAGACTCGCGATTCTTCTATCCGGCGTACGTGGGACCGTACGGATGGATGGGGATCGACCTGTCGGCACGGCCGGACTGGACGGAGGTGGCCGAACTACTCGATGCCAGCTACCGCTCTGTCGCGACCAAGAAGCTGATCGCCCGGCTCGACGCCGGCGAGCGACCCGACGAACTGACCTGACGTCATCGCTCGGTTGCTGCGCCGGGGCCGAACTCATCACCGTCCTCGGCGGGCTGGGGCCCCGCATCGTCACGGCCATGGCACGGGAGCGGCCAGATGAAAGTGCCGCCCTGCATCGCGGTCCGAACCCGCGTCGGTTTCGCGCATATCCGTGCGCGGCAGGCGAAGTTGTCCATACCTCATCAGAGGCTGCGCAGACGATGAATGTTCCCGATCGACCGGGCCGGGTCGCTATACCGCGGTCGGGTCGGCAAGCAAGCCGGCCGCCGCTGTGGTGCACAGCGAGAGCGCCGTCTTCGCCCAGGCGGCATCGGCACCGGCCAGACCGCACGCGGGACTGATCACCACCTGCTCCGCCAGGACCTTCCGGGACAGCCCGATTCGGTCGGTCAGAGCGGCGCACGACGCGGCCACCTGTTCTGCGGCGAGTTCGGTTGCGGGGGCAGCTGTCGGCACGGCGCCCAGGATGACGTCCCGACCCTCGTCGAGCAGCTGCCCGATACCGTCGAGGTCCGCCGTGCGGATCTGGGCGAGATCCACACTGACCGCAGCAAATCTGGTGCGCTCCAACAGCTCCCACGAAAGGTTCGCCGAGCAGTCGTGCATCACCACAGGCCTGCCGACGACGTCGATGAAGCCGTCGTACTTCTCGGCGAGCACAGCGACGGGTACGGGCCTGATGATGTCGAAACGGGTGAGCGGCTCCACCGAGCCCTCGATCACCCGCCCGATCATCGGTTCGTCGATCTGGACGATCACCTGAGCTCCGGTGCGGCGACCGACCTCGTCGGCATGCACTCGCAGGCCCTCGGCCATCGAATCCACCAGATCCGACCACGCTCCGGCATCGTGCAGGATCTTGTGACCGTTGCGCAGTTCCACCGACGCGGCCAATGTGAACGGGCCGCACGCCTGCACCTTGACGAAGCGGTCGGTCGCGGCCATCCCGGCACGCTCCCAGGCCTCTTCGAAGGCGTCGAGGTCGGCGTTCAAAAAGTCACGCGCGCGGCGGGTCAATCCGGATTTGCGTGCCGACAGGCGGTAGCCGGAGGCCACGGTGTCCATCGGCATGTCCACCAGCAGGGCAGCCGACCGCCCGATCATGTCGGCCCCGAGCCCGCGCTGCGGCAGTTCGGGCAGAAACGCCAGCTCGCACTCGCCCAGGCTGATGCCCGCGGATTCGATCGGATCGGTACCCGGCATCGATCCGACACCGGTTCCGGTGCCGGCCGGCAGGACGGTCACGTGGTGGCGCTGCTGACGAGATCCGACGGGACCGAACCGGTGACCGCGATTCGTCCGCTGCCGATGACCAGGTCGCCCGACACCGGATCTGGCTGGTACAGCACCGCCGCCTGCCCGCGGGCAACCCCGGTGAGAGGGCTGCGCAGGGTGATGCGGATACCCGGGCCCTGTCCGTCGACACCGTCTGAAGGCTCAAGCTCGATGGCCTCGGCCACGGCCGGCGCCAATCCGCCGTGTGCCCGGACCTGGACCATGCACTCGAACGGTTCGGTGGGAGTGTGTCCGGACGTCCAGATGGCCTTGCGGGCGGTGATCGTCCACACCTGGAGATGCTCGGAGGAACCCACCGTCACGGTTCCGGAGTCGGGATCGATCTCGGTCACGTACCGCGGTTTGCCGTCGACAGCCGGTGCATCGATACCGAGCCCCTTGCGCTGTCCGATGGTGAACCCGTGGACGCCTTCGTGCTGGGCCAGTTCGGCGCCGGAGTCGGCGTCGACGACCTTGCCGGGCCGGACACCGATCGTGGCACCCAAGAACGCCCGGGTGTCACCGGTGGGGATGAAGCAGATGTCATGTGAATCGGGCTTGTTGGCAACGGACAAGCCGCGAGCGGCGGCCTCTTCCCGGATCTGGTCCTTGGGTGTGTCGCCCACGGGGAACATCGCCCGCGACAGCTGCTCCGGCGTCAGCACGGCGAGCACGTACGACTGGTCTTTGTCGTCGTCGACCGCCCGACGCAACCGGCCGCCTTCGAGCCGTGCGTAGTGGCCGGTGGCAACTGCGTCGAAGCCCAGGGCGATGGCGCGTTCGGCCAGAGCCGAGAACTTGATCTTCTCGTTGCATGTCAGGCAGGGATTGGGGGTCTGCCCGGCCGCGTACGCCGCAACGAATTCGTCGATGACGTCATCTTTGAAGCGGTCGGCGAAGTCCCAGACGTAGAAAGGGATTCCGAGAACATCCGCGGCCCGCCGGGCATCAGACGCGTCCTCCCGCGAGCAGCAACCTCGGGATCCGGTCCGCAGTGCGCCGGGCGCAGTGGACAGGGCCAGGTGTACCCCGACCACGTCGTGTCCGGCGGCCACCGCCCGTGCGGCAGCCACCGCCGAGTCGACACCACCACTCATTGCTGCGAGTACTCGCATCAGCGCTCTCCTGCCATTGCCGTGGCCATCCCGGCGGCGCGGGCGCGGGAGACCACTTCACCGATGACAGCGCCTACGGCGTCGATGTCATCGCTAGTTGTCGAGGGCGCCAGTGAGAACCGCAGCGAACTGCGGGCCCGCGCAGTGGATACGCCCATCGCGGTCAGCACATGAGACGCCTGGGCAACGCCTGCGGTGCAGGCCGACCCGGTGGAGCACTCGATGCCGTTGGCGTCGAGCAACATCAACAGCGAATCACCTTCACAGCCCGGAAACGACACGTGCACGTTGCCCGGCAGCCGTGCCGAGCCGGTAGGTCCATTGACCACACAGTCGTCGGTGTTCTCGGTCAGCACCGCGAACAATTGGTCACGCAGGTTCGTCACTGCCGGGACGGTGACCGACAGCTCTCGCACCGAATGTTCAAGTGCTACAGCCATTCCCACCGCAGCCGCGACGTCGGGGGTACCCGAGCGAACATCCCGTTCGTGCCCACCACCGTGGAGCAGCGGCACGCAGTCCACATCGCGGCCCAGCAACAGCGCGCCGATCCCGTGGGGCCCACCGAACTTGTGTCCGGCGATGCTCATCGCCGAGAGGCCGCTGGCGGCGAAGTCGAGCGGAAGGTGTCCGGCCGCCTGCACAGCATCGGAATGCATGGGAACGCCGTACTCCCGGCAGATCGCGGCCAGCTCTGCGATCGGCTCGATGGTGCCGACCTCGTTGTTCGCCCACATCACGCTGACCAGCGCGGTGTCCTCTACATGCGCGGTGAGCGCGGCCCGCAGATCTGCGGGGTCGACAAGACCCTGATGGTCGACGGGTAGCCAGGTGACCTCGGCTCCCTCGGTGTCGGCAAGCCACAGCACAGGGTCGAGAACGGCGTGGTGTTCGATGGATGACGCAATGATGCGCCGGCGGCCGGCGGCTGGCGAACCCGACTTGTTCCGCGCCCAGAAGATGCCCTTCACCGCGAGATTGTCGCTTTCGGTTCCGCCCCCGGTGAAGACCACCTCGGATGGTCGCGCACCCAGCGAGGCCGCGATGGATTCCCTCGATTCCTCCAGGTGCCGGCGGGCGCGCCGTCCTGACGCGTGCAGCGACGATGCGTTGCCCGCAGTGCCAAGGATCTGACTCATCGCCACGACTGCTGCAGGCACCATCGAGGTTGCCGCTGCGTGATCGAGGTAGATCGGGGCCCGGTCGGAGGAATACATAACCAATCCAGGATAACCGCTCGCAGAGCAGGTTCTATTCCACCGGCGTCTGGACGGCGCCCCGACACCGGACCGTCCGGTTGTCAGCTCACCATCGCGGCGGGGATGTCCGACGAGAGACCGATCAACGAAGGTTCTCCGAACACGATCCGCTCGCATCGGTCGGCGAGCTCACGTCGGTCCGATCCGGGCCATTGGGGTTCGCAGAGGCGGACGTGCACGGTCAGACCTTTGGCCCGCAGGACCCGGCCCATCGTGTCGGCGATGTTGTCGGTTCCGATGAAGGCCGCGACCGGGCTGATCGCGCCGTCCGGTGTGTGAAAACTCACCACCAGAGGCTGGACCGGAACCCCCGTTTCGACCGCGGCCTGGAAGATCGCGGGGCGGAAACGACCACCGCCGCGACCGCATCGCGTCGTCCCCTCGGGGAACAACCCGACATTGTCCCCCGCTCGGAGTCCGTCGACGGCGTCCGAGATGACGGATGGGAGGTCGCGCAACGACTCGCGGCGGATCGGGATCACACCCAGGCGACGGGTGAGCGTTCCGATCACCGGCCATCGGGTCAGTTCTGCCTTGGCCACGAAGCGGGCAGGGCAGACGGTGGCGATCGCGAGGATGTCCAGGAACGAGATGTGGTTGGCGACGATGAGGCCTGCGCCTGCGGCCCGCGGGTCTCCCGCAGCCAATTCGCTGTACCGGACGCGTACCCGGATGCCGATCGAAGCCAGCAACAGGACAGCCATCCACCGCACGTACGCCGCACGCGCCGACCGTGGCAGCAGAGGCACCAGGACCCCGAGGGTGACCGCGACCGCCACGGTGGTCATCAGTGCGATGACGCGCCAGCTCCTGCGTACCCGCCCCGCTGCGCAGCTCGAGGTGGACAGGCAACTGCTGTCACAGGCACTCGCCGGAAACCAGCTGTGCCGAGCGGGCGCGTTCGTCACCATCGGGTCGTCTGTCATCCGGGTACCCGCTCGGCGGCCTGGCGGAGTCGGTCCAGGTACCTGGTGTTCGCGCGTTCGCGATCGATCACCGTGAAGAAGTCGGCCACCCCGAAATCGGGGTCGTAGGCCGGTTCTCCGCACACCCAGGCCCCCATCCTCAGATATCCACTGAGCAGGGGTGGGAATACCAGACGCTCGGGCGGTGCGATGTCGTCGAGCCACAGGCCGTTGAGCAGCACCGGCCTGTGCGGGTACACCTCCCACGGACCTCGGTGCCGGTCGCGCACGAAGTCCCGGATACCGCGGACCTGTGCGCCGGGCCGGTCGCGGTCGCTGTCCTTGCAGATCGGCACCGAGGTCGCACCCATCAGGTACCGGTAGCCACTGAGATCCAGATACCTCAAGATCCCCGCCCACATGAGAGCCAGGACCGATCCGGACCGGTGTTCGAGGGCAACACACGCCCGGCCCATCTCGACCGTCTGCGGCGCAATCGAATCCAATTCGTGGACGTCGAATTCCGTAGCCGTATAAGGGCCTTTGGCAGCGATGGCACCCGGCGGCGGCAGGAGGCGATAACAGCCGACCACGGCGTCGGTCATGTTGTGGCGCACCATGAGGTGGTCACAGAACTCGTCGAACGGGTCGCAATCGCGTCCGTCGGTGACTCCGGCCATCGCGCCGCCGAAACCCGGCTCGTTCGCGAAGACCTGGTAACGCAGACGGGCGATGACGTCGATATCGGAAGGGTCGGTACTCAGATACAGGCTGTAGTCACGCCCGGAGACGAGTGCGGTCGTGCTGATGACTGCGGGTGTCCTCATGGGCACAGGTGTATCGAGCGCGTCGGACCGGTCGGAATCGGCGGCGTGTCGTGTCGGTGCAACGTGCATGAACAGCAGATGACCCCCCGGCAGGGTGCCAGGGGGTCATCTGTGGTTCAACTGCGAGCGGTGTTACTTGCGCTTCTTGACCGCTTCGGTGAGCTGCGGTGCCACGTTGAAGAGGTCACCGACGATGCCGTAGTCGGCGATCTCGAAGATGGGAGCCTCTTCGTCCTTGTTGACCGCCACGATGGTCTTGGAGGTCTGCATACCCGCACGGTGCTGGATGGCGCCTGAGATACCCAGAGCGACATACAGTTGCGGCGACACGGTCTTACCGGTCTGGCCGACCTGGAACTGGCCGGGGTAGTAACCGGAGTCGACAGCCGCACGCGAGGCACCGACAGCGGCACCGAGCGAATCGGCGAGTTCCTCTACGACAGAGAACTTCTCGGCACTGCCGACGCCACGTCCACCGGACACCACGATGGTGGCCTCGGTCAGTTCCGGACGGTCACCGCCGACGTTCGGCTCGACCTTGGTGATCTTGACCGCGTTCTCGGGAACCTCGGGCACCTCGACGTCGACGCGCTCGCCTGCGCCGGCCTGGGGGGCTGCCTCGACGGCGCCGGGACGCACCGAGTACACCGGGACGTCGCCGCCGGCCTGTGCCTCGGCGGAGAAAGCGCCGCCGAAGATGGAGTAGACGCCCACTCCGCCTTCTTTGACCTCGACCACGTCGCGTGAACGCCTGAACCGAGCCGTGCGGCAAGGCGACCGGCGATCTCTTTGCCGTCGAAGTTGGCGGTGACGAGGACACCGGCCGGGGAGACCTGCTCCACCAAGGTGCCGAGGATATCGACCTTCGGCGTGATCAGGTAGCCGTCGACGTCGTCGGACTCGGCGACGTAGATCTTCTCGGCGCCGAACTCCTTGAGCTCGTCGGCGATGGCGTCGGTTGTTCCGGGCTTGGCCGCGACGACAACAGACGGGGTGCCCAGTGCGCGGGCAGCGGTGATGAGTTCGGAAGTGACCTTCTTCAGGGCACCTTCCGCGTCCAACTCGGCGAGGACGAGTACTTCAGCCATTTGTTAACTCCTTGCGGTGTGGTCGATGTCGGGGGATGTGATCGGCGGGGATCAGATGATCTTCTGACCGACCAGGAACTCGGCGACCTTCGTGCCGCCGTCACCCTCATCGACGACCTTTTCGCCCGCGCTCTTCGGCGGCTTGGGGGTCGCGCTGGTGACCGTCGATCCGGCGTTCGCCAGTCCGACCTCTTCGGCTTCGACGCCGATGTCGGCAAGCGAAAGAACCTGAACCTCTTTCTTTTTCGCCGCCATGATGCCCTTGAAGGACGGGAAGCGAGGCTCGTTGATCTTCTCTCCGACGCTGACGATGGCAGGCAGGGTGGACTCGAGATGGAAGATGCCCTCGTCCGTCTCACGCTCTCCGGTGATCTTGTCGCCCTCGATGGTGAGCTTGCGCATGTGGGTGAGGTGCGGGAGCTCGAGGTACTCGGCGATGATGGCCGGCACCGCGCCGACGCGACCGTCGGTGGCCTCGTTGCCTGCGATGACGAGTTCGACGCCCTCGACGGTGCCCAGCGCACGGGCGATGACCCATGCGGTCTGGATGGCGTCGCTGCCGTGCATCTGGTCATCCTTGACGTGGATGGCCTTGTCGGCCCCCATCGACAGTGCCTTACGGATGGCGTCGGTCGCGCGATCCGGTCCGACCGTCAGCACGGTGACTTCACCGCCGTCCGCTTCTTTGATCTTCAGAGCCTCTTCGACGGCCTTCTCGTTGATCTCGTCGAGTACGGCGTCCGCGGCTTCGCGATCGAGGGTGTAATCACCGTCGCTGAGCTTGCGCTCGGAGTAGGTGTCAGGGACCTGCTTGATCAGAACGACAATGTTTGTCATGGGTCTTCGTCGACCTCCTGCGTAGGGTTCTGGACAACTTACCCGTCGGTAAGTACTCCTGTTTCTTTACCACCTTAGCGCGCACTTCCGGCAGGTCGAACACCCGATTGCAGGGGAATGAAGTCGGTCACACTGCCTTGCCGAACCCCGCATCGCGAGGGTCACCGCGAGGTCCGCCTCCGGCTCCACACACGGCCCACTAGGCTCTGCTGGATGGTCAGCCCCACGCACGGATCCAACAACGCCGTCGGATCGCCTGCCCCGATCGGCGCCGAGGACGGCGCAACAGCCCCCGAGCAGGGTTTATCGCTCACCGGGGAGCGGACAGTTCCCGGAATTCCCGAGGAGAACTACTGGTTCCGCCGCCACGAGGTCGCCTATGAGTACATCGCCGACCGTTGTCACGGACGCGATGTCCTGGAAGCCGGATCAGGCGAGGGTTATGGCGCCGACCTGCTCTCCGCCGTCGCCCGATCGGTGACGTGCGTCGACTACGACCAGTCCGCCGTCGAGCACACGCGGGCACGCTACCCGCACCTCACCATCCACCAGGCGAACCTGATCGACCTACCCCTTGCCGACGCCTCGATCGACAGCGTCGTCAACTTCCAGGTGATCGAACACCTGTGGGATCAGCCCGCGTTCGTGGCCGAGTGCTTGAGGGTGCTCCGACCCGGTGGTGAGTTGCTCATGTCCACGCCGAACCGGATCACCTTCTCCCCCGGACGCGACACCCCACTCAACCCGTTCCACACCCGGGAACTCGATCCCGCCGAACTCCACGAACTGCTCTCCGCAGCGGGCTTCTCGGTCATCGAGCAATTGGGCGTCCGTCATGGCCGGGGACTCCGCGAACTCGACACCAGATGGGGTGGCTCGTTCATCGACGCCCAGATCGACCGGGCACTGTCCGGCCAGGCCTGGCCCAGCGACTTGACCGCAGACGTGGCGGGGGTGAGCACCGCCGACTTCGACATCTCCGGAACCGATCTCGACAACAGCCTCGACCTGCTGTTCGTCGCGGTGAAGCCGTGACCGAAGCGGGTCTTCGCGACGACGGGGTCGCGGACGCCGTCCCCGGCATGTTCGCCCTGGTCCTGCACTCGCATCTCCCCTGGCTCGCCAATCACGGCCGATGGCCCGTCGGCGAAGAGTGGCTGTACCAATCGTGGGCCGGCTCCTATCAACGTGTGTTCGCAGTCCTGCGGGGACTCGCAGCAGATGGATACACAGACCAACTGAGTCTCGGGATGACGCCGGTGCTGGCGGCGCAGCTCGATGATCCGCATTGCCTGGATTCGATGTATCAATGGCTCGCGGATTGGCAGCTGCGGGCGGGTGAGGCCGCGGTCGCAGACAGCCGAGACGGCCGCCCCTCCGACATCAACAACCTCGGTGCCCGCGAATACCGCAGTGCGGCACAAGCTCTCGATGACTTCGAAAACCATTGGCGCCACGGCGGTTCCCCGCTCATCCGGTCGCTGGTGGACGCGGGAACCGTCGAGTTGCTCGGCGGCCCGCTGGCACATCACTTCGGCCCCCTGCTTGATCCGCGCCTCCGGGCGTTCTCCCTCCGGGAGGGGCTCGCAGATGCGGGCCAACGCTTCGGCGCACGTCCGCGCGGGATCTGGGCACCCGAGTGCGCTTACGCGCCCGGCATGGAAGAGGATTACGACGAAGCCGGCGTCGAGCACTTCATGGTCGACGGCCCTGCGCTGCAAGGGAATACGGCACTCGGACGCCCGGTCAGTGGGAGCGATGTGATCGCGTTCGGCCGGGATCTGCCGGTGTCGTACCGGGTGTGGTCACCGCGCTCGGGATATCCCGGGCACAGCGCCTACCGCGACTTCCACAGTTACGACCACCGATTCGGCCTCAAGGCCTCGCGGGTGACCGGCCGCTCCGTCGCCGCCGGCGACAAGAAGCCGTACGAACCGGAGCGCACCCACGCAGTTGTGCAGCGTCACGTCGACGACTTCGTCACCAACGTCCGAGCCCGGTTGATCGCCGAGACCGAACGGATCGGAAGGCCGGCACTGGTTGTGGCCGCCTTCGACACCGAACTGTTCGGCCATTGGTGGCATGAAGGCCCCCAATGGCTCGATGCGGTGTTGCGTGCACTCCCGCGCGCCGGCGTCCGTGTGGGCAGCCTGCAGAGCGCCAAAGCCGGGGGCTTCGTCGGCGATCCGGTCGACCTTCCCGAGACCTCTTGGGGCTCAGGCAAAGACTGGCGGGTGTGGAACGGGCCGCAGGTCCACGATCTGGTCCGGATCAACGCCGAGGTCGTCGCCGCAGCCCTGGCGACCGTCGACAAACGCATGGACGATCACGGTCGCCGACGTGACCGGGTCAGTGATCAGATTCTGCGCGAGACGCTGATGATGCTGTCGTCCGACTGGCCCTTCATGGTGTCGAAGGACACCGCAGCCGACTATGCGCGCCAACGCCTGTACACCCACGCGCATGCTTCCAGGGAGATCTGCGACGCCGCCGACCGGGGCCGTGAACAGTGGGCCGAAACCCTCTCCGCGCGTTGGAATCTCGCCGACAACGTATTCCCCGGACTCGACGCCCGCCGATTGCCGGCCGACGCGATCACATGAGGATCCTGGTCGTCTCCTGGGAGTATCCCCCGGTGGTGGTCGGCGGCCTCGGAAGGCACGTCCACCACCTGGCAACCGAGCTCGCCCGAGCGGGGCACGACGTGGTGGTGTTGTCGCGACAACCAACGGGCAGCGACGGACTCACACATCCGGGTACCGACGCGGTGTGCGACGGGGTTCGCGTGATCGCCGCGGCCGAAGATCCCCCGCATTTTGTGTTCGGTGAGGACATGATGGCGTGGGTCCTGGCTCTCGGCCACACGCTCATCCGCGCCGGTCTCGGGCTCGGGCATCCGAAAGCCGTTGACGGCGAGGGCACGTGGGTGCCCGACGTCGTA
Source organism: Williamsia sp. D3 (assembly GCF_000506245.1). NCBI lineage: Bacteria > Bacillati > Actinomycetota > Actinomycetes > Mycobacteriales > Nocardiaceae > Williamsia > Williamsia sp. D3. The sequence continues at coordinate 50,018 of NZ_AYTE01000049.1, forward strand.
CACGCCCACGACTGGCTCGTCGCTCATCCGGCGATAGCTCTGGCCGAACACTTCGACGTGCCGTTGGTGAGTACCTTCCACGCCACCGAGGCGGGCCGGCACAGCGGATGGGTCAGCGGACGGGTGAACAAGCAGGTCCATTCGGTGGAGTGGTGGCTGGCAGCCGAGTCCGACGCCGTGATCACCTGTTCGGCGTCGATGCGGGACGAGGTGTATCGGTTGTTCGGCCCCGAACTGGCCGAGATCCACACCATCCACAACGGCATCGACATCGAAGCGTGGCCATTCGCGCGCCGCGTCGCGCACGACGGCCCGCCGCGCCTGTTGTTCGCGGGACGCCTGGAATACGAGAAAGGTGTCCAGGACGCCATCGCGGCCCTTGCACGCATTCGGCGCACCCACCGCGGAGCGGTGCTGACGGTCGCCGGTGACGGCACGCAGTTGTCGTGGCTGCGGGAGGTCGCCCGCGACCACAAGGTGTCGCGGGCGGTCCGTTTCGTCGGTGCCGTCGACAAGGCGGGACTGGCCGAACTGATGAAGGACTGCGACGTGATGGTGCTTCCCAGCAGATACGAACCGTTCGGGATCGTCGCCCTGGAGGCGGCGGCCACCGGCGCCCCGCTGGTCACCTCGACCGCCGGCGGTCTCGGCGAGGCCGTCACCGACCGGGTCACCGGGCTCAGTTTCACCCCGGCCGACGTCGGTGGCCTCACGGCTGCGATCCGAGCCGCTCTCGCCGACCCCGTGGCCGCTCAACAGCGCGCCATCGCCGCGCGCGTCCGGGTGTCACAGGGGTTCGCCTGGGACCAGGTGGCGGCGCGCACGGCGGCTGTCTACGAGAAGGCCACGCGGCGCCCACGGCGCCCACTGGGGCGGCCGACCATCGTCGACAGGCCACTGCCCGAGCGGGACACCGCTCGACCGATCTGATCCGTCGACGTGAAGGCCATCGGGCGTGCCGGTTCGATCCTCCCGGGCTCAATCCCCTTGAGCGGCAGCCTTCTTGCGTTCGATGTCGGCGAGAGCACGCTCCAGTTCTGCTCGCTCGGCAGCGTTGCTCGCCCAGTCGTCCATGCGGTTCTTGACCACTCGCGCCGGCGCACCGACCGCGATGGAGTAGTCCGGGATCGTCCCCTTTACCACCGCGTGAGATCCGAGCACACAACCCCTGCCGACCAGGGTGTTGCGGAGCACCGACACCTTGGCGGCGATCCAGGTGTCCGGGCCGATCCGCACGGGCCCCTTGACGATCCCCTGGTCTTTGATGGCAACGGTGATGTCGTCCATCCGGTGGTCGAAGTCGCAGATGTAACACCAGTCCGCGACCAAAGTCGACGCGCCGATCTCGATGTCCAGGTAGGTGTTGACGACGTTGTTCTCACCGAAGACGACCTTGTCGCCGATGCGCAGCGAACCCTCGTGGCACCTGATCGAGTTCCCGTCTCCGATGTGTACCCACCGGCCGATCTCGAGCCGGGACAGTTCAGGGGTCGCGTGGATCTCCACGTTCTTGCCGAGGAACACCATCCCGCGCAGGATCACGTGTGGGTTGGCGAGTTTGAACCGGAGGAGCCGCACATACCGCACCAGATACCAGGGTGTGTACGCCCGATGTTCCAGCACCCACCGCAGCGATTCCCGGGTGAGGAAACGGGCCTGCTCCGGTTCCCGCCGCATTCCAGCACGCCACCGGCGATGCAGCGGTGCGTTCCACATGCTCGTCATGGATACGAACACTAATGGACGCCGATACCCGATCCTGCGGGTCACTCGCGATAGGCTCAGGCCCGATCTGCCGAAGCAAACGAAGAGGAGCACGATGGGGCGCCGGACCACCGCACGAGCCGCCGCGGCCCTGGTGATGTTGCTGGCCGTTCTGCTCAGTTCGTGCTCTGACGGTGTCGACGACGTGCGTTCGGTGGCCAGCGCAGGCTGGTCCAGCTATGGGGGTAACGCCCACAACTCGAACTTCGTGTATCCCCAGACCGGCGAACTCGAGCTCTCGTGGTCGCGGCCGGTCGGTGGGCCGATCTCCTCGCCCCTGACGATCTCTGGTCGATCCAACGTAGGCGTCACGGCCGCCACACCCGGGGGCTGCAACACATTCCTCTTCGATCAGCGGGCCGGGCGGAAGAACTTCTGCAAGTACTACGGACCGGGCATCGAACTCAATTCGATGCTGTTCGATCAGTACGAGAACATCTACATCGGTGACGCCGGCATGTTTTACGGGCTCAACGGAGCAGGTGATTTCCGGTGGCGTTTCGGCGTCGTCGGCGTGCCGCTCTCGGCAAAGTTCGCGGCGCCCGGGCTGGTGCTGATGGTGAGCCACCTCGGCCAGATCCTGCTGTTCGACTCGCAGACCGGCAAACTTGCCGCGCCGGGTATTGCGTTGCGTCCTGATGCCGACCCGGCACAGCCGCTGTACGGCCTCGGCGACTGCGTCTCGGGTGGTCCTCGTTGCCCCGTGCAGGCGCCTCCCGCAGTCGATTCCGATCGCGAGCGCTTCTATCTGAACTACTGGCCCGAGGGTGTCATCGCATCTGGGGTCCGCGGCTACGACTACTCCGAGGAGAACGGCACCCGCTCGATTCGCGAGTCGTGGAAAGCGGAGATCCCGGGCGGCGTCATCGGGACGCCCACCTTGTCGGCAGACGGTCGCACGCTGTACGTGTTCAACCGCCTCGGCAGCATTTACGCTCTCGACGCCCTCACCGGAACGCCCAAATGGGACTACTTCGTGGACAACTACGGTTTCGGGACGATGACCGTCTCACCCGACGGCCTGATCATCCCGACCGGACTGCTCAACGCACCGGTGCGCGCCTACCGAGATCTGGGCGACAAGGCCGAACGAGTGTGGCAACGCACCGATGTGCAATCGGTGGGGCTGTCGGCACTCACCACCTCCGGGACCGCCTGGACGGTCGTGCGCGAGAACAACGCGGACGAACTGACATTGATGGAGGTAGATTCCGCCGACGGTGCCACGGTGCGGAAGTTTGCGATCCCCGGGTCGGTCGGTTTCACCACGGGTGTGGCCGTGTCGAACACCGGGCAGGTCGCGACTGCGACCAACCTCGGTGAGGTCTACTTCTACGACGCACCGAAGGACAAATAGACCGCACACATCGCGGTGGTCATCAGCGTTGCCGCACCCCTTCCTCGCAGATGAACATCACCCCGCGCCGCCCGATCCTGGTGATCACCACAGCGTGGGCCGCAGAACCCTTGAGCTTCAGTCTCTTACGCAGCCTGTCGGGGTCGATGTCGACACCGCGAACCAGGATTTCGAGGGTGCCACAACCCAACTCGGCCAGGCGCCGCTTGAGGTGTTTCTCCGAGAAGTTGAACTGTTCCATGACCCGCCATCCGCGTTCACCCCTCGGCAAGTGATCGCCGCTGAGATAGGCGATCTGGGGGTCGAGTTGCCACAGCCGGTGGGCTTTTGCGAAGTGGCGGACCAGACCGGCCCGGACGACGGCGCCGTCCGGGTCCAAGATCCACTCCCCTGCGTCATCGACGCCTGCATCGTCGTCGGCAGCGTCGGTGATCTCGAAACCTGAGCCGTCCGTGCGGATCACGGTTGCCCGGCGCTTGACGCCAGGGCGGGGGTCATTCCACAGGCACGCTTCGCGTACCGCGCCGTTCAGCGAGATGATCTGTACTTCGCCGGCGAATCCGTAACGATCGCGCAAGAGTCGGTAGTCGAGCCCGGGCGCGCACTTGACCACCAGTGAACGGCCGGCGTAGACGGTCAGCAGTTCCAGGAGCGGCGGCGCGGTGTCCTCGATCCGGAAGCTCCGGCGACCCCCGCTGCGGCGTGCGGGGTCGGCCACATAGACGTCGGCAGCACTCGTCGGCGTGAGTGCATCGGCGCGGGCCAGCGCGGCCTGGGGCACGTTGTGCGCCGCCATCGCCAACCTGATCTGGTCGATGTCGCTGCCGATCACGCCGCCCAACCCGTCGGCGTGCGCCAGCGACGCGAGATCGGCGCCTACCGAGCAGGTGACGTCGTGGACGGTGGCACCGGGATATCGGGCGGCGAGTTCAGCTGCCCGGTGATCGGCGACCGGGTAGGCGGTGGCCTGTTGCAGGGCGTCAGAGGTCAGCAGCCAGCGATGCGGGTCGCGCAGTTTCCCGACTGCCCGACGGCGGCACGAGACCGTCTCCACCAGCGCCGCCTGCCGTCCGGGATAGGCCGCGGTCAGGCGTCCGATGTCACTCATCAATGAATCCGGCTGCAGGGCAAGCGAATCCGCCAACCGCAGTGCCTCGCGTCCGGTTTCGGAACGGAGGAACGCCACATCGTCGGTCGAGAAGTCGTAGCCCACGGGTATAACAGTATCCGTGCCGAAATCGAGGAGAACGTGAACCGACCCGAACAGGGCCGCCACCTGGCGCTCACGTTGTTGAGTGTGCTGGCAGTCGCCTCCTGTCAGATCGAGGACGCGCCCGTCCCGCCCGGGAGTCAAACCGCGGCCCGCCCTGCCCAACCTGACGCGCCGACGGCCCAGAGCGCCGCGATTGCTCAGCTCGACTCGCTGACGGTCAAGGGCCGTGCGCCCAAAACCGGCTACAGCCGCGAGCAATTCGGGCAGGCCTGGACCGACGACGTGAATGTCGCACAGGGCCACAACGGATGTGACACCCGCAACGACATCCTGCGTCGCGACCTGACGGTTGTCACGACCAAGCCCGGTACACGCGAATGTGTCATCCTCACCGGCGTCCTGGACGACCCCTACACCGGCCGTCGCATCGACTTCGTCCGAGGCGAGAAGACCTCTCCCGCAGTGCAAATCGACCACGTGGTGGCACTGTCCGACGCCTGGCAGAAGGGAGCAGCGCAATGGGACCGCGCCAAGCGGACAGACTTCGCGAACGACCCGGCCAATCTGCAGTCCACCGACGGGCCGACCAACCAGAGCAAGGGCGCAGGCGACGCGGCCACCTGGCTTCCACCAAACAAGTCCTACCGTTGCACCTACGTGTCCCGCCAGATCGACGTCAAGGCGCGTTACAGCCTGTGGGTCACGGAGGCCGAGAAACAAGCCATGGCCCAGATCGTGGCCACCTGCTGATTGACTACACGGACCGAGCTGTCGCGTGAGCGCCTGCATCCTTTCCTGACACAGGAGGGCCCGGGACTACTCCGGCTTGGTGCCCGTGATGATCACGTTGTAGAAGAACTTGGGCGGCACCACTTTTCGCAAGATGTTCTCGTCCACCCAGGTGAGCCGCTTCCAGCCGCCGAACGCGAACCGCGCCCAGCCCCAGCCGAGCTTTTCCGGCGGAACGGCGGCCTCGAAGGTCCGAACCGGCCAGCCCAGCATGGCGGCGGCAAACTCTTCTGTTGCGGTCTTCACGTTCACAGCTCCGGCGGACGTGGACATCCGCTCCAGATCGCTGGGATCGAAGGTGTGAATGTCGACGACCGCCTCGAGCGCCGCAGCGCGCGACGACTCGTCGAGTTCGGCCTGCGGTCGGCGCCAGCCTTGCAGCGGCCCCAGTTTGGTGACCTTCGTCGTCGCTGCCCACGTGGCACGCGAGAGCCACCGTGCGTAGAAGTCACCGATGGTCGACGGTTCGCCGGCAAAGATGAACCGTCCCCCGGGTTTGAGTACTCGCAGCACCTCGCGCAGCGACTTCTCGACGTCGGGGATGTGATGGAGCACCGCGTGACCCACCACGAGGTCGAAGGTGTTGTCGTCGTAGGGAATCGTCTCCGCGTCGGCCACCCGGCCATCGACGTCGAGGCCCAGGTTCGCCGCGTTGCGCAACGCCACCTTCACCATGCCCGGCGACAGATCGGTCACCGAACCTTTTGTCGCGATCCCACCCTGCATGAGATTGAGCAGGAAAAATCCCGTGCCACAACCCAATTCGAGCGCATGCCCGTACGGCAACGGCTCGTCGGCCGCAACGGCGTCGAAGCGACCCCTGGCGTAATCGATGCAGCGCTCGTCGTAGCTGATCGACCACTTGTCGTCGTAGGTCTCGGCTTCCCAGTCGTGGTAGAGAACCTGCGCGAGCTTGGTGTCTGCGAGCGCGGCCTCGACCTCGTCCGCGGTGGCATGCGGGTTGGGAGCGGGATCACTGGTAGGCGAAGTCATTGGTTCCACAACTACTTTCGGATCGATACTCATTTACCTGTGAACTCTGCTTTGCCCGGGCCGTTCTCGACAAACGACGCCATGCCGATCGCACGGTCGTCGGTGGAGAACAACGCGGCGAACAGATGCTCCTCGATCTTGAGGCCGGTGCGCAGGTCGACGTCGAGACCTTGGTCGATGGCCGCCTTGGCTGCGGCAAGCGCCACGCTGGCCGCGCCGGAGAACTTCGACGCCCACCGAAGCGCCGCGTTGTAGACCTCGTCCGGAGCGACGACCTCGTCGACGAGCCCGATCTGCAGGGCTTCGGCGGCGCCGACGAATCGACCCGTGAACACCATGTCCTTGGCCTTGGCGGGCCCGATCAGCCGTGCCAGGCGCTGGGTGCCCCCACCACCCGGGATGACGCCGAGAAGGATCTCAGGGACGCCGAGCTTCGCATTGTCGCCGGCGATCCGGCGATCGGCACCGAGCGCAACTTCCAGCCCGCCGCCGAGGGCGTACCCCGTGATGGCCGCAACGGTCGGCTTGGGGATGGCGGCGATGGAACTCAGACCGTCTTGCAACTGGCCGGCGACCTTACGCATCTCGGCGTAGGTCATATCGTTCATCTCTTTGATGTCGGCCCCTGCGGCAAGCACTTTCGGTCCGCCATAGACAACAACCGATTTGATGTCGTCACGGTGGGTGGCTTCGCGGGCGGCGTCGGCCAATTCACTCTGCACCTGCCGGCTCAGAGCGTTCATCGGAGGGCGGTTGAGAAGAATCGTGCCGACCCCGGGGAACTCGTCGGACGTCTGCAATGTGACGAACTCAGGCATGTATCGGAGGCTACCGGGTGTCCGGTCCATCCCCTACTGTCGGGGGATGGCAGCTAGCTCGCACGGCGAGCCGATCGAGATCTCCGTGGGCGACCGCGTCGTGCGCGTATCGAGTCCTGAACGGGTGTACTTCCCTGCCCGGGGCGAGACCAAGCTGGATCTGGTCAACTACTACCTCGCCGTCGGTGACGGAATCGTTCGCGCACTGCTCGACAGGCCGTGCATGTTGCATCGGTATCCCAAGGGGGTTGCCGGACAGAAGGTGCATCAGAAGCGCATCCCGTCCGGAGCGCCTCCCTGGCTGGAGACGGTGAACATCTACTTCCCCAGATTCGGCCGGACCGCCGACGAGGTGTGCGTCACCGAATTGGGCAGTGTCATCTGGGCGGTGCAGATGTCGACCGTCGAGTTCCACCCGTGGAACTCGCGTCGTTTCGACACCGAGAAGCCCGACGAATGGCGCATCGACCTCGACCCGATGCCCGACTGCCCGTTCGACCGGGTGCGCCGCAGTGCACACGTTGCCCATGAGGTACTCGATGAGTTGGGCATGACGGGCTATCCGAAGACATCCGGCGGCTCGGGCCTGCACATCTACGTTCGGATCGAGCCCGAGTGGGGTTTCGCCGACGTCCGCCGCGCGGCGCATGCCTTTGCCCGGGAGGTGGAACGCCGAGCCCCTGACGACGTGACCACCACCTGGTGGCGCAAGGACCGCGACCCCGCCGCGGTGTTCGTCGACTACAACCAGAACACCCGCGACCACACGATCGCGAGCGCCTACTCGGTTCGGGGCAACCCGGAGGGAACGGTGTCGACCCCGATCCGCTGGGACGAGATCGACGATGTGGAACCGAAGGTATTCACGATCGCGACGGTTCCGGCCCGGTTCGCCGAACTCGGTGACCTGCATTCGGCGATCGACGACCACGCCTACCGGCTGGACACACTCCTCGAATGGGCCGACCGCGACGAGCGTGAGGGTGCCGCACCGCCGCCCGAGCCCGAGTAACTCCGCCGACCGGGCCCAAACTCCCGTCCACCGGGCCCAAACTCCCGTCCACCGGGCCCAAACTCCCGTCGACTGGGCCGAAACCGCCGGCCACCAGCCTCTTGCCGCGAGCGATCAGCGACGAACCCGTTGCTCACAGAGGCCAATTCTGCGTATTCGGCCCGGTCGACGGCGATTTCGGCATGGTCGACGGCGATTTCGGCACGTTCGACGGCGGTTTCGGCCCGGTCGACGACGGTCGATTCAGGCCAGGTCCGTCCGGTAGCGGCGGTAGTCGGATTCCCCGTCGAACCGGACACGCATCCGCTCGCCGGTGGACACGACCTCAGGGAGGATCATCTCGATCTCGCGTTCGGCCGCGAGCAGGTCGGCAAGACTGCCGTAGGAGCTGATCTCCTTGAGTTGAGTCCAGGTGGGCGGCAACAGGAAGTGTTTCCCGTCGTCCCAGGCCTCGAGCGCCGCCCGAGGCGTCGCCCACGCTGTCTCTGCGGCCTCGGTGGTCTCACCGTCTGCCTGTTGGCCTTCGGGCAGAGCAGCGAGGAAGAACCGGGTGTCGTAGCGACGGCTCTCCCCGATCGGCGTGATCCAGTGCGCGAGCGGACGCAACAGGTCCGCGCGCAACGACAGGTCGTGCTCACGGAGGAACTGGGCGAACGACAACGATTTGTCGACAAGAGCTGCCCGCTCGGCGGTGAGGGCAGAGCTGTCGGGGAACGTGCCATCCGGGCGTGCGGCGAGCAGCACACCGCATTCCTCGAACAGCTCACGTACGGCCGCGCACACCAGGGCCTGTGCGGTGGCCGCATCGGTGTTGAAGCGCTCCGCCCACCAGTGCTCGTCGGGCCCGATCCAGGCGAGATCAGCCTCGGCGTCGCGGCGGTCGACGCCGCCACCCGGGAACACGGTCATCCCGCCGGCAAACGCCATCTGCTTGACCCGCCGCATCAGGAAGACCTCGATGGGCTGCTCATCGACCCCGCCCCGGACGAGCACCACGGTTGCCGCATCGCGCACCGGGACCGATTCGGGATCCGGCGTCTGTGTCGAGCTCATTCGGCACGCCGCCGATGGCCACCCGCGCGACGTGCCCGCCGAGCGAAGAAACGACCGCCGGTGTTGGTCAGCACGATCGACTGGCTGAAGGCACTCGAAAGGTTCTCCGACGTGACCACATCCTCGATCAGGCCTTGGGAGACCACCGCACCCTCCTTCAGGAGCATCGCGTGTGTGAACCCGTTCGGGATCTCTTCCACGTGATGTGTCACCAGAACGATCGCAGGGGCGTCGGGATCGGCCGCGAGGACCTCGAGTCGCGCAACCAATTCTTCGCGCCCGCCCAGGTCGAGCCCCGCGGCCGGTTCATCGAGAAGGAGCAGCTCGGGATTGATCATCAGGGCACGCGCGACCAGAACCCGTTTGCGCTCGCCCTCGGACAACGTGCCGAAGGTGCGGTCGGCGAGGTGTTCGGCACCCATCGATTCGAGGGTTTCCAGGGCCTGTTCGCGGTCGACCTCGTCGTACTCCTCTTTCCATCGGCCGAGCACCGAGTAGCCGGCGGAGATGACGAGGTCACTCACCCTTTCGTCATCGGGGATGCGTTCGCCGAGCAACGCTGACGTGACGCCGATACGAGTGGTGAGCTCTCTCATCTCGGTGCGACCGACCTGCTCACCCAGCAGGAACGCGCTTCCACTGCTCGGATGGGTCTGTGCGGCGGCCATGCGCATCAGCGAGGTCTTCCCGGCCCCGTTGGGACCGAGGATCACCCACCGTTCGTCCAGTTCCACCTTCCAGGTGATCGGCCCCACCAAGGTGTTGCCGGAGCGTCGCAGGGCGACATCCTCGAAGTCGATCAGCAGGTCCGGATCCGTTTCACGCACCCCCCTATCGTGCCGCACCGGGACACGAAGGCGGCGCAGGCGGGCCGAACACGTCCGGCACTTTGCCGACCGGGTCTGTGGTCCCCGAGGTCAGTGCATGGTGAAGTCGGCAAAGTCGAAGCCGGGCACGACAAACAACTGACCAGCGACGGTTCGTCTCCATGCGGCTGGGCACGCTGCCATTCGCCAGGCGCGACGATGTATTGCGGGCGATGACCGGCGGTGATGTCGGCGCCGACCAGCACGGTTCGTTCACCGGCAGGCTCAGGTCCGTCACCACCGAGACCGAGGGCCACCGGAGCCCCGCGGTGATACAGCCAGATCTCAGCACTGCGCACGGTGTGCCACGCGGATTGCTGCCCCGGCAACAGCAGGAACAAAATTGCCGTCCCGGCCGCTCGCTCAGCCGGATACCCCGGTGGCAGAACATCTTTCGGGATGGTCAGATCGCTCACCCAGGTCTGCCGGTAGAACCCGCCTTCAGGATGCGGTTCCAGTTGCAGTTGGGCGGCCCAGTCGGGGAGCTCGGTCATGGCGCCAGACTAATCGGCGGAGACGGAGCGCAGCGGAGCTCGACCAGAATCACCGAGAGCCCAGGCCGTCCTGCCCGATCTCGGCGATCACGGTCACCGAGCCCGGCGCGATCTCGGTGAAGCCGGCATCACGCACCGCAACCGCATGACCGGTGAGGTCGGCGTCGATCAGCCGGGTCCAGTCGGTCGGCGACGCGGTGCGCACTCGTACTGGGCATCCATCGGACCACCATCGCTCGGCCTCCTCCAACGACATCAACCGGACGACCAGCATCGCAGCGTGCCCGACCTGTGCGGCGAGCTTCCCGACCGTCATCTCGAGAGTCGGATTGACCCACAGCACCGGTCCGGTGCCCACGTCGGCATCGTCGCCGGGCACGTCGGTACCCCCGATCTGGAGGCGTCCGATCCGCCGATCGATGTCGCCGACCGGTCCGGGGACGATGGCCCGGGCCTCGGCCGAACCGCATCGCGCGGTGACCCCCGGGACTTCCTGTGCCGCACTCCAATGCGATCCACGCGCGCGGCGCGCGATCTTACGGATCCGCGCGTCGCACCACGCGTCCATCGGTTCCGACCACGGGCCGTCGCCGCCCGAGCGCGGATCGAGGCACAACGCCGCGACCGCGGAGGCCGCGGCGTTGAGTAGCTCGGTCCTGGGCGGAGGATCGGTCTTGGGGATGTGCAGCACCATCGGCATCGCCAGCACCTGACCCGGATCGACCGGATCCGAACCGCCACCGACGTATTCGGTCAGGCGCCGGTACCGCTGCACAAAAGTGTTGTCGGCGTCGGGCGCGACCATCAGTTCAGCGGCACCCGGCGCAACACACCGTCGACGCGTCCGCAGCCTCGATCTCGTCGCGTGTGACACCGAGGATGAAGAGGACGGCGTCCAGGAACGGGTGCGACAGCGCGGCGTCGGCAACTTCCTGCAACGCCGGTTTGGCATTGAAGGCGATCCCGAGGCCGGCGACTGTCAGCATGTCGATGTCGTTGGCCCCGTCACCGACCGCGATGGTCTGCTCCATCGGCACACCGACGCTGTCGGCAAACGCACGCAAGGCCTTCGCCTTCCCGGCCCGGTCGACGATTTCGCCTTTCACCCGGCCGGTGAGCTTGCCCTCGGATATCTCCAGCGTGTTCGCCTTCACGAAGTCGAGCTCGAGTTCGTGGGCCAGTGGCTCGATGACCTGCCGGAAGCCACCCGACACCACGCCGCAGTGGTAACCCATGCGGTGGAGGGTGCGGATGGTTGTCCGGGCACCGGGCGTGAGCTGCAGTTCCATCGCCACTTCGTCGAGCACCGACACGTCGAGACCTGCAAGTGCGGCCACGCGCTGGTGGAGAGACTCCGCGAAGTCGAGCTCACCTCGCATGGCAGCCTCTGTGACTGCGGCGACCTCTTGTTCGCGGCCTGCCCGGGCCGCGAGCATTTCGATGACCTCACCCTGGATCAGGGTGGAGTCGACGTCGAACACGATGAGGCGCTTGGCCCGCCGGGCCAGACCGCCTCGCTCGACGGCCACATCGATGCCGTACTTGCTGGCCACGGCGGCGAGTCCCTGACGCAACGCGGCATCGGCGGCGACGCTGTCCTTGTCGACGCTGATGAGTAGTTCGAGTCCGGTGACCGGATAGTCCGCGATTCCGCGAATGGAGTCGATGTTGCCGCCCTGGCGGGCGAGCTCGCCGGCAAGTGCGCTGAATCCCTTGGCGCTGACCGGGCTACCGAGGATCACCACAGCGTGGGTGGACAGCCTGCGGTCGCCGTTGACTGCTCCCACCTCGACCGTGACATCGATTCCGAGGGAATCCATGGCCTGCTCGATGACCTCTTGCAACTCTTCGCTGTCGCCGATGCAGCTCACCAGCACACCGAGGGTGAGGCGACCGCGGATCACCACCTGCTCGACGTCCAGGACGCTGACGTTGCGGGTGGACAGGGCTCCGAACAGTACCGACGTGACGCCTGGCTTGTCGTGACCGGTGACCGTGATCAGCACCGAGGTGCCGAGAGGCCTTGCTTCTTCCGAGCTTTGGCTGATGTTGTGTCCCACCGTCAGAACGAGTTGGGTTCGGTGGATGACTCGGTGCCACCGACCGTCAAGGGATCACGCTTGGTCTGTTCGGCTTTTTCGCTGGCGTGGCCGACGTGTGCTTCTTCACGCATCCGGTCGACCATGTGCGGGTAATGCAACTCGAACGCCGGACGCTCCGAACGGATCCGCGGCAACTCGGTGAAGTTGTGCCGCGGCGGCGGGCAACTGGTCGCCCACTCCAACGAGTTACCAAAGCCCCACGGATCATCCACCGTCACCACCTCGCCATACCGGTAGCTACGGAACACATTCCACAAGAACGGCAACGTCGACGCACCCAGAATGAACGCACCCACCGTCGACACGATGTTCAACGAGGTGAACCCATCGGTGGACAGATAATCGGCATACCGACGCGGCATACCCTCGTTACCCAACCAGTGCTGCACCAAGAACGTGGTGTGGAAACCGATCATCGTCAACCAGAAGTGGATCTTGCCCAAACGCTCATCAAGCATCCGGCCAGTCATCTTCGGGAACCAGAAATAGATACCGGCATACGTCGCGAACACGATCGTGCCGAACAACACGTAATGGAAGTGCGCCACCACGAAGTAACTGTCAGACAAGTGGAAATCCAACGGCGGGCTCGCCAGCAACACACCGGTCAGACCACCGAACAAGAACGTCACCAAAAAGCCCACCGAAACAGCATCGGCGTCTCGAACGTGATGTGACCCTTCCACATCGTCCCGATCCAGTTGAAGAACTTCACACCCGTCGGCACCGCGATAATGAACGTCATGAACGAGAAGAACGGCAACAGCACAGCCCCGGTGGCATACATGTGATGCGCCCACACCGCCACCGACAGAGCTGCAATCGCCAACGTGGCATAGACGAGTGTCGAGTAGCCGAAGATCGGTTTACGAGAGAAAACCGGGAAGATCTCCGACACGATCCCGAAGAACGGCAACGCAATGATGTACACCTCGGGATGACCGAAGAACCAGAACAAGTGCTGCCACAAAATCGCACCACCATTGGACGGGTCATACAGATGCGCCCCGAACTGCCGATCAACCTCCAACCCCATCAACGCCGCCGTCAACAACGGGAACGCCAGCAGGATCAGCACACTCGTCACCAAAATGTTCCAAGTGAAAATCGGCATCCGGAACATCGTCATACCCGGCGCACGCAAACACACCACCGTCGTGATCATGTTCACCGCACCCAAAATCGTGCCCAGACCCGACACACCCAGACCCAAAATCCACATATCCGCACCCGGACCCGGCGAATGCACCGCATCAGTCAACGGCGTATACGCAGTCCAACCGAAGTCAGCCGCACCACCCGGAGTGATGAACCCGGCAATCGCCACCGTCGAACCGAACACGAACAACCAAAAACTGAACGCATTCAACCGCGGGAACGCCACATCGGGCGCACCGATCTGCAACGGCAACACCACGTTGGCAAACCCGATCACAATCGGCGTCGCATACATCAGCAACATCACCGTGCCATGCATGGTGAACAACTGGTTGTACTGCTCAGTCGACAAGAACTGCAGACCAGGAGCCGTCAACTCCGTACGCATCAGCAACGCCATCAAGCCACCGATGAGGAAAAACGCAAAACACGCAACCAAATACATGATGCCCAGCATCTTGTGATCGGTCGTCGTCAACATCTTGTAGATGAACGAACCCTTGGCACCCGTGCGCTCGGGATAAGGCCGAACCGGAGCCACCTGAGTGGTGGGCTGGTCTACCGCGGTCACTGATCCTCCTGTGGCCGATCTGCTCATCTGTGTGTTGGGCAGCATGACGTGAAACTCAGCTGATCGTAAACCCTCACGCCCTCATCAGCCGAGCCGGTCCTACGAACTGTCGTAGCGCGTCGTCACCAGCCGGCTCGGAAGACCGCACACACCACCGCGGCGGCACT
>NZ_AYTE01000050.1:0-46526 GCF_000506245.1 Williamsia sp. D3
CGGGGTGCGCGCGGCACCCGGCTTGGCTGCTGATGGTTTTGCTGCCGGGGCGCTGCCTCCGGCGTTTTGATGATGGTGCTCCACCGTTGGCGGCGGGAGCGTCCTTCCCGGGGAAGGACTGGCGAAGTCGCCGGGCCACGGGAGCCTCTACGGTCGACGACGCTGATTTGACGAACTCGCCTTGTTCGCTGAGTCGGGCGAGTACTTCTTTACTCGTCACGCCCAGTTCTTTGGCCAATTCGTGCACGCGGGCCTTGCCTGCCACTGCTCTCCTCACTTGGAGGTCGAGCGGCATTGCCCGCTACGACCTCGGTCTACGTCCGAAACGTGCTCATCGCAAGAACTTCACGGTGTGCTCATGTCTTCTGCTACCTGTCCTTAGTGGCCGACTGCTGCCGGCCTCTCTGTGTGGCTACCGACTCGATCTCTCGGGTCAGTAGATCGGCGTCGACGGTCAACCCGCCGAGCCGAAATGCCCTTGCGAAGGCTCTGCGCTGCACCGCTGTCACCAGACATGCCGGTTCGGGATGCAGCCAGGCTCCTCGCCCTGGCATGGTCTTTCGATGGTCGATCACAACAGCCGGGAGACCGTCGTCGGTGCAGACGACCAGCCGAACGAGTTCGGTGGCCGGGCGACACTGTCGACATCCGACGCAGGTACGCATCGGAATTTTCTCGCGGTGGGGCGAAGGATCACTGTGGACCACCGCAAAGTCTACCGTCCTGGGCGCTGCAGATGCCAATGCCACCCTTTCCGGCGAGTTTTCGGTCAGCTCGCACCCGCCGCCGACTCGACGTGGTCGGGATCGGGCTGGGCGTCGCTGCGGATGTCGATACGCCATCCGGTGAGCCTCGCCGCGAGCCGTGCATTCTGCCCTTCTTTGCCGATGGCCAGCGACAACTGGTAATCGGGAACCACGACCCGCGCCGCCTTGGCAGCCAGATCGACCACCGTGACCGAGATGACCTTCGACGGCGAGAGCGCGTTACCGACGAACACCGCGGGATCGTTGTCGTAGTCGATGATGTCGATCTTCTCTCCGGCCAGTTCGCTCATCACGTTGCGGACCCGCTGCCCCATCGGCCCGATGCAGGCGCCCTTGGCGTTGAGCCCGGCGACCCCGGTGTGCACCGCGATCTTCGATCGATGCCCGGCCTCGCGGGCCACGGCGACGATCTCCACCGACCCGTCTTCGATTTCCGGGACCTCGAGCGAGAAGAGTTTGCGGACCAGGTTCGGATGGGTTCGCGACAACGTGATCTGGAGTCCACGCGCCCCGCGGGTGACGCCCACCACGTAGCACTTGATCCGCTCGCCGTGCACGTACTTCTCTCCCGGCACCTGTTCCGCCGGCGGCAGCACACCTTCTTGACCCGTTGCCTCGCTGCCGATCCGCACGACCACCATGCCGCGTGCGTTCGCCCGGCGTCCTGCTGGACCACACCGCCGACGATCTCACCTTCGTGGGTGGAGAACTCGCCGAAGTTCTTGTCGTGCTCGGCATCTCGGAGGCGCTGCAGGATGACCTGGCGTGCGGTGGTCGCCGCGATCCGTCCGAATCCCTCTGGTGTGTCGTCCCATTCGGAGATGACGTTGCCGTCCTCGTCACGTTCCTGCGCCATCACCCGCACCTGACCCGATTTGCGGTCCACGTCGATGTACGCGTGGGGGGCGAATCCGTCGGTGTGGCGGTACGCGGTCAGCAGAGCCGACTGGATGGTCTCGATGACGGTGTCGATCGAGATGCCCTTCTCTGCCTCGATCATTCTCAATGCTGCGATATCGATATTCATTTGTTCCCTTTCCGTCTTGCCTCGATCTGTTCGGGATCGAGGCCGCACTTCTCTAGTTCCGCAGGGGACGGTTCACCGAAGTCCACCTGTACGAACGCCTTGCGTACCGCCGCCAGCTCGATTTGCCGGGTGGTCAGACCCCGGCCGGACTTGATGACCACCGACACGCTGTTCTCGTCGTCGGCCAGTCGCCCCACCCGACCGGCGACCCGCTCGGGCGGCTCGCCGACGAGGTCGACGACAACCTTGCGGCCGGCGGCGCGTCGCCAATGACGCGCTGCCGTGAGCGGGCGGTCCACGCCCGGCGATGTCACTTCCAACACATAGGTGTCGAATGCGGCAACCGGGTCGCCGACGTCGTGTCGCCGACGGAGTCGTCGGATTCGGCCGGAGCGTCGAGTACTTCGGAGATGGATCTGCTCAGGGCGGCCAGTTCGTCGAGTGTGGCGCCACCATCGCGGTCGACGACCACCTTGACCACGTTCTCCGCACCGGAGGCGGACACCGTCAGTTCCTCGACGTCGTAGCCGTTCTGAGCGGCGATCGGCTCGAGCAGTGCGCTGATCCGGTCGTGGTCGATTGCCCCGGGCATCGGCGTCTCCTCCATGTGCAGTTGTCGGTTCCCAGCATGTCGAGCGGTCGATAGTCGACCGCATGCCTTCGCATCGACGATGCGGCGTGTGGCCATCAGCTTAACGCCCCGCGGACACCGTTTCGCCCACCTGCTCGGTCGGCAGGGCACGCGACCCACCGCGAACCGGCAGAGTCTTCCCTTGCCGAGCGCGACTGGCACTATGTGAACCTGTGACGGTCAGTGACATACGAAACTCGATGGACCTTATGGGGTCCGTGGAACCCTCGGGCTCCACCAGCTGGAGTCCTACACGACGGGTTTTCCTGCGATCGACGGTTGCGTTGTCGGCGGGTGCGGCCGCGGTCGCGACGGTGGCTGCATGCGGTGACAGCGCGGAGGTCACCGCGAAACAAAAGCTCGCCGACCAGCTGCTCCCCCAGGTCGCCTCGGCGAACGCCGATGCAACTGCCGCGACGGCAGCGGTGGCGACCAATCCCGACCGGGCGGCCGCACTGACCGTGATCGCGCAGGAGCGCAGCACGCATGCACGGGCACTGACCGACGAGATCACCCGCCTCGACAGCGGACGCGCGGAAAGCGCATCGAGTTCCGCGGCGCCGAGTCCGAGCCCGCCGGCCCCACCGACGATCGATCAGTTGCGTGCCCAGCTTACCGCCTCCGCGCGGTCGGCCGGTGACCTGGCGGTGCAGACGCAGGGGTATGTCGCCGGCCTCCTCGGGTCGATCAGCGCAGGCACCACCACAGCTGTGGCGGTGCAACTCTCGTGACCGTGACCACCGACGCCCTCGCGGCGACACTGGATGCTGAGAACGCGACGATCTTCACCTACGGAGTGGTGGCGGCGTACGCGGCCGCGTCCCGCGCACAGACCGTCGCCGAGTTCACCGCCGAACATCGATCACGCCGAGAAGAGTTGACCGCGGCTCTCACCACCGCCGCGGCCGAGGTGCCGGAGGCAGCACCCGGCTACGATCTGCCGCAACCGATCACCGACCCGGTTTCTGCCCTCACCGTCGCGCTGTCCACCGAAGAGGACTGCACGATCGCTTACCGCGCCCTGCTGGAACGCGCCGAGGACGCCGCCGTACGCGGCCTGGCGCTGGGCGGACTGACCGACAGCGCCCGTCGGGCTGCGACATGGCGTCTGGCGCTACGGATCTCGCCGTCGACTGTCGCGTTGCCCGGCAGCACGATCTGAGTCAGCGGCCCGCGAGCAACGTCTCGACCGCCACGTCGGAGGCGACCTCGGTGGCCTCGCCGGTGAAGCGATCCCGGATCTCCACCGTGCCGTTCGCCCAGCCACGACCGACCACCACCACCACGGGCATCCCCAGCAGTTCGGCGTCCTTGAACTTCACTCCGGGCGAGGCCTTGCGGTCGTCGATCAACACGGACATACCGGCTGCGTCGAGGTCGGCGGCCAGACTCTGCGCCCCGGCCCATGCCTGTTCGTCCTTGTTCGCGATCACGAGGTGGATGTCGAAGGGCGCCACCGACTTCGGCCACCGCAGACCCTTCTCGTCGTGGTGCTGCTCGGCGATCACGGCGACCATCCGGGACACGCCGACCCCGTAGGAACCCTGGATGAGCCGTACGGGCT
Source organism: Williamsia sp. D3 (assembly GCF_000506245.1). NCBI lineage: Bacteria > Bacillati > Actinomycetota > Actinomycetes > Mycobacteriales > Nocardiaceae > Williamsia > Williamsia sp. D3. Next base: position 3,990 of record NZ_AYTE01000050.1, read on the forward strand.
TGCCGTTCTCGCCGAGGACGTCCACATCGAAGGCGTCGGTGTACTTGGTACCCAGCTGGAAGATGTGGCCGATCTCGATTCCCCGGGCGGTCACCAGGGTGCCCAAGCCATCGGGCGACGGATCCCCGTCGCGCACCTCGGCGGCCTCGATCGTGCCGTCGGGCACGAAGTCCCGCCCGACCACCAGGTCAACCACGTGCTTGCCCGGCTCGTTCGCCCCGGTGATCCATGCGGTGCCGTCGACGATCCTGGGGTCGACCAGGTAGCGCACACCGTTGTCCTGCAGGGCCTTCGGGCCGATGTAACCGCGGACCAGAAACGGATTGGCCGCGAAATCGGCGTCTGTGATGAGTTCGGGTGCGGCAGGTTCCACCGCGGCTTCGAGCCGCTTCATGTCGACTTCGCGATCCCCGGGCACACCCACCGCGAGCAATTCGGACGTGCCGTGGGGATGGCGCAGCTTCACGACCACGTTCTTGAGCGTGTCCGCCGCAGTGAAGCCGCGATCGGGGAAGGTCTCCTGAGCCCACGCCACGAGCGTGTCGATGGTGGGGGTGTTGCCGGTGTCGTGCACGGTCGCCTCGGGCAGGCCCTCGATGGGGCGCGCCGGCGGTGCCGGGGTGATGACGGCCTCGACGTTGGCCGCATACCCGGATTCGGGGCTGCGGACATAGGTGTCCTCGCCCACCTCGCTCTCGGCGAGGAACTCCTCGGACGCGCTGCCCCCCATCGCGCCGGACGTGGCGGCCACGATGACGTATTTGACCTGGAGCCTGCGGAAAATCGCCTGGTACGCCTCTCGGTGGGCGTCGTAGGACGCCTTCGATCCATCGGTGTCCAGGTCGAAGGAATACGAGTCCTTCATGATGAACTCGCGACCGCGCAGAATGCCGGCACGCGGGCGTTCTTCATCGCGATACTTGGTCTGGATCTGGTACAGCGTGACCGGGAGGTCTTTGTAGGACGAGTACTCCCCCTTCACCAGCTGCGCGAACAGCTCCTCGTGTGTCGGTCCGAGCAGCATGTCGGCGCCCTTGCGGTCCTTGAGCCGGAAGAGGGCGGCGCCGTATTCGGTCCAGCGGCCGGTGACCTCGTACGGGTCGCGCGGGAGCAGTGCAGGCAGAGAGATCTCCTGGCCTCCGATGTTGTCCATCTCTTCGCGCACCACGGTCTCCACCTTGCGCAACACCTTCAGGCCCAGGGCAGCCAGCTGTACACGCCTGGGGCGACCCGACGGACGTAACCGCCGCGGACCAGCAGCCGGTGGCTGGGTACCTCGGCGTCGGCTGGGTCGTCGCGCAGCGTGCGCAGGAACAGGGTCGACATGCGTGTGATCACGGTGTCACCTTAACGGGGTCTGGACGCCTTCCCGGCGGTGCCCGGTCACGGCTGAGCCGTCGGCGATACGGTGTTGCACTGTGCTGATCGTGTTACCCCCCTCGGAGAGCAAGGCCGGAGGCGGCCGCGGCGCTCCATTGGACCTGGACGCGTTGTCGTTGCCCACCCTGACGCCCATCCGCCGCAAGCTGGCCGAGGCCATCGTGTCCCTCGCCGACGACCACGACGCGAGCCGTAAGGCTCTGGGCCTGGGGGCGTCGGCAACGCCCGAGATCGAGCGGAACGCCCAGCTGTGGACGAGTCCGACACGACCGGCGATCGAGCGGTACACCGGTGTGTTGTTCGACGCACTCGACTACCCGTCGTTGAGCCGGGCAGGCAAGAACAAGGCGATCGACCGTCTCGCTGTCGGCTCGGCACTGTTCGGCGTCGTGCGAGCGGGCGACCTGATCCCGGCGTACCGACTGTCCGCGGGGTCGAGGATTCCCGGGTTCAGAACGCTGGCAGCCGAATGGAAACCCGCGCTCCCCGAGGCACTGGCCGCTCTGGGCGAGGATGTGGTCATCGACCTGCGGTCGGGTGGTTACCAGCAACTGGGTCCTGTCCCCGGCGCCATCACCATGACAGTGCTGACCGAGGGTACTGACGGCACACGCACCGTTGTCAGCCACTTCAACAAGCACCACAAGGGTGTGGTGGCCCGCTCGCTGATCCGGTCTCGCAAACAGGTACGCGACATCAACTCGCTGGCGGCAATCGTCGCCGACGGGGGTCAGCGAGCCGAGGTGGCCTCTGAACGGGAGCTGATCGTCCTCACCGACTGAGCGGTGGACTCAGGGTCAGGCAGTCAGTTCGTTGGGGTCGATGTCGGTGTGAGCGGCCTCCTGAGCCGCTTGCCCCTCTGCGACGTCCTCGGGGGTGAAACGCATGAACATCACCACCACACCGGCAAGGACGGCGATCGCGGCGCAACAGACGAACGCCAGCCCATAGCCGCTCGCGAGCGCATCGAGCTGTCCGGCGTCCATCTCTTCCACCGGTCCGGTCACCCCGCCCTCGGACAGGGTCCGCGAGGTCACCATCGCCCCGACCGCAACAAGTGCAATCGCTCCGCCGAGGTTCTGGGCCACCTGCGCGAGCGCGGTCAGCGGTCCGATCTCGGTGGGCCCCACCCCGGCGACCACCGACAACGTCAGCGGGATCACCGCCATACCCACACCGGCGCCGATCACGATCACCGGAATGAAGATGTGCGGCATGTAGGCGGGCGCATCGCGGGCGATCGCGGCAGCGTAGGCGCAGCCCGCGACCACCACCGAACCGCCGGCGATCACCAACCATCGCGGCTGGAAACGCAACGCCAGTTTGGATGCGACGGCCGCCGCGATCCCGAGACCGAACGCGAACGGAACCACGGCCATGCCGCTCTGGATCGGTGAGTACTTGAGAATCCCCTGCAGGTACAGCGAGATGAAGACCGCCATGCACATGATGATGGCGCCCGCCAGCAGGATCGCGACCAGCGCTGCGACGCGGCTGTGGTTGGCGAACAAACTGAACGGCAGGATGGGATTGTCGGCATGACGCTCGACCATCACAAACGCGATCAGCGCGCAGATCCCCAAGATGAGCGGGACCACGACGATCGGACGTAGCCAGCCTCCGGGTCCTTCGTTCACCGCCAGCACCACCAGGGAACAGCCGGCGGTGCCGAGCACGGCACCCCGGACGTCGAGCGGCAGTCGCTCACCCTGTGACTCCTGCAGGACAAAGATGGCGCCTATCGCGACCAGCAGACCGATCGGGACGTTGATCAGGAACACCAGCCGCCAGGACAGTTCGGTGAGCACGCCTCCTGCGATCAGACCTGCCACCGAACCGATCCCGGTCATCGCGGCGTAGACCGCAAATGCCTGGTTGCGGGGCTTGCCCGGCGCGAATGTGGTTGCCACCAGGGCCATTGCGGTGGGCGCGGCCACCGCTGCCGAAGCGCCTTGCAGCCCGCGCCCGATGATCAGGCTGAACGGATCCCATGCGAGTCCGCAGAGCAGAGAAGTGACGGTGAAGGCCGCCACACCCCCGACGAACATCCTCTTGCGGCCGAAGGTGTCGCCGAGCCTTCCGCCGAGCAGCATCAGACCACCGAACGCGAGCACGTACGCGGTGATGATCCATGCTCCCGCGCTGTCGGAGAGCTCCAACGCTGTCTGTATGCGGGGCAGAGCCAGTGCGGCTACCGTGCCGTCGAGCACCACGAGCAGCTGCATACCGCCCAGCACGACGATCTGCGGACCCCACACGCGGGTCTGTCCGACGTCAGCAGACATGCGTGTCGATGAGGTCATGGGCATCGACGGTACCGCCGCCTGGTCGCCATTTCACAATCAAGCTTGTCACGGTCCGGTCGCGGGAGTCCCGGTGCTGCCGGTTTCCGCGTCGAACCCGGCGACCGGACCGATCACCACGATCGCGGGCGGGCGAACGTTCTGTGAGCGTGCGTCCGCGGCCGCCGCGGCAAGCGTCGAGCGCACGACCCGCTGGCTGCTCAGTGTGGCGTTCTCGATGATCGCGACGGGGGTCGCCTCGTCCCGGCCGCCTTTCAACAGCGCCGCGGTGAACACGTCGAGTCGCTCGACGGCCATCATCAGCACGATGGTGCCACGCATCTTCGCCAGCGCAGGCCATTCGACGAGGGAGTCGGGATGATCGGGCGGGATGTGACCGGAGACCACCACCACCTCGTGGGTCATCCCCCGGTGCGTCACCGGGATGCCGGCGGCCGACGGACCGGCGATGGCGCTGGTGATCCCGGGGACCACCGTCACCGGCACACCCGCGGCCACACACGCCGCGAGTTCTTCGAATCCCCGGCCGTACACGTACGGATCCCCGCCCTTGAAGCGGACCACGAACTTGCCGGCCTTGGCGCGGTCGATGAGGACCTCGTTGATCGACTCCTGCTTCATCGCCCGTCCGTAGGGGACCTTCGCGGCATCGATGATCTCCACGTGCGGTCCCAGCTCGGCGAGCAGCGCCGGAGGCGCGAGGCGATCGGCGACGACAACATCGGCAGCGGCGAGCAACCGCCGACCACGCACCGTGATCAGATCCGGGTCACCCGGACCCCCCCCGACAAGCGCGACCCCGGGTGGCTGTGAACCGTGCGCAGCCGCCTCCAGACCGGCAGCGCCCAACTCGCCGCCGCCCAGCGCCTGACCGATCGCTGTCCTGACCGCGGCAGACCGTCGATGGTCCCCACCGGCCAGCACTCCGATGCTCAGGTGGTCGTGCCGCAACGACGCAGGGGTCACGGCGGTACCGTGCCGCGCGTCGTCGGCGCGAACACAGAAGATGCGCCGTGATTCGGCCTCGGCCACCACCGCGGCGTTGACCTCGGGATCGTCGGTGCATGCGAGCGCGTACCAGGCATCTGCGAGATCGCCGTCGCGGTACTCCCTCAGCGACAACGTGATGCCCGGGAACGATTCGACGGTCGGGGTCGCCTCGGGGGCAATGACGTGGATGTCCGCGCCGCTGTGGGCGAGGGTGCCCAATCGTCTCTGCACCACCGAACCCGCACCGATGATCACCACCCGACGTCCGGACAAACTGAGCCCCACCAGGTAGTGATCGGCCTGCTGGCCTTCGAGTTCCTTGTCCGACATGCGATAAACCGTACCCAGCGCACTTCGTGTGCACGGTCGGCACCTAGGGCGTCGCGCTCGTCAGTACTGCGAAACGCTGTCGAACGCGGTTCTCGCCGCCCGCACCAGGCGCGCGACGACCTCCGGCCGGCCTGCCGGATGTGTGTGTAGATACGACGCGTGCACGTTGCCCTGTACCCAACCCTCGATGTGGGCCACCCCATCGCGCCGCCACCCCCAGGCACTCGGCTTCGAGCCGTCGAGAGCCGTGATGGTGGTGCGGTGGAACTCGTGCCCCCGCATCCGGGAACCGGCATCGAACAGCACCGAATCCGTCAGGGCGACGGCGTCCCGGTAGCCGAGTGTGAGTGTCTTGCCGAAGGTTCCACGCAACGGGAGCACTCCGGCCATCACATGATCATCAAGGCTCTGGGCCAGGTAGAGCAGTCCCGCGCATTCGGCGTGGATGGGGATCCCGGAACGTGCGACTGTACGCAGCTGGGTCAGCAGCCTGCGGTTGGCGGCGAGAGCCGCGGCGTGTTCCTCGGGGAATCCACCACCGATGACAACACCCGAGCACCCATCGGGTAAGAGGTCGGTGAGGGGATCGAACGGCACCACTGACGCGCCGGCGGCGGCCAGCAGCTCGGAGTGTTCGGCGTACCCGAATGTGAAGGCCGCACCGGACGCGAGCGCGATGACCGGCCTGCTGTCGCCGGACACAGATTCGTCGACCCCGACCTCCAGTTCCGGTGACCACATCGGGCCGACGGCACCCGCGCCGATGTCGGCGGCGGCGACCAGAGCGGCCAGATCAACTGCGCCGCCGATCAATTCGGTCATGGCATCGATCGCGGCGACCGCTTCGGGCCCACGTTCGGCAGCGGGTATCAGACCCAGGTGGCGCGAGGGCACGGCCATTTTGGCATTGCGGGGAACAGCGCCGAACACCTCGAGCCCGGCGCGGGCACAGGCCTGGCGAAGCACGAACTCGTGCCGGGGGGAACCCACCCGGTTGAGGATCACACCCCGGATGTCGATGCCTGGATCGAAGCTGACGAACCCGTGCAGGATCGCGGCGAGGCTCTGACTGTGTCCGGATGCGTCGATCACCAGCACCACCGGCGCACCGAGTAGAGATGCGACCTGAGCGGTGGATCCGGGCGCGATCGCCGGCATGTGGTCTTCGGTGATGCGGCCGTCGAACAACCCCATGACGCCTTCGACGACGGCGATGTCGCAGCCGGCGGATCCGGCTCGATACAGCGGACCGATGCGGTCCTCGCCGACGAGCACGGGGTCGAGATTGCGGCCCGGCCGGCCCGCCGCCAGTCCGTGGTAGCCGGGGTCGATGTAGTCGGGGCCGACCTTGAAGGGCGCCACACGGTGCCCGGCCCGGGCCAGAGCGCCGATCAAACCCGTTGTGACAGTGGTCTTACCGCTTCCGGATGCCGGAGCGGCGATGACGAGTGCCGGTGGAGCCGTCACCATTCGATCCCCTTCTGACCCTTACGACCGGCATCCATCGGGTGTCTGGTCTTGACCATCTCCGTGACCAGGTCGGCAGCGTCGACCAGCGCGGCCGGAGCGCGACGACCGGTGATCACCACGTGCTGCTTGCCTTCCCTGGACCTCAGCACCTCGATGACGTCGTCGACGTCCACCCACCCCCAGTTGAGTGGATAGGTGAACTCGTCGAGGACATAGAACTCGTGGGTCCTCTCGAGGATGCGGCGCCGGATCTCGAGCCACCCCTGGGCAGCCTGCTCGGCGTGGTCGGACTCCTTGCCCGAGTGGCGGATCCACGACCAGCCCTCGCCCATCTTGTGCCACTGCACCGGACCACCCTGGCCTGTCTGGGCGTGGAGCTCACCGAGCGCAGTCAGTGCGGACTCTTCGCCGACCTTCCACTTGGCACTCTTGACGAACTGGAACACGCCGATGTCGAGGCCGGCATTCCAGGCACGCATGGCCATCCCGAATGCTGCCGTTGACTTGCCCTTGCCGTCACCGGTGTGAACAGCCAGCACCGGCAGGTTACGGCGCGCTCGGGTGGTCAGACCGTCGTCGGGGATGACCGATGGAACTCCCTGTGGCACAGCTCTACCTCTCTCGGTGTGGTGGTCTGTGAGTGTCTCGGCGTCTACACATCCGTGCTCATGCAGCCGCGCGGATGACGCCCGCGACACCACCGGCGGTGAGGTCGGCGAGTTGCACACACTGACCGCCGAGGCCGTGGGCGAGCGACGCCGCAAGCCCGAGACGGATCATGCCGTGCTCACAGTCGATCACGATGGAAGTGGTCCCGTCGCGACGGAGCCGGTCGGCCGCCGCCGCGGCCCTGGGCAAGGCGCCCGCTCCGGCTGTCGCCCGGCCATCGGTGAGCACCACCACCAGTGGGCGTCGATGAGGCTCTTTGAATGCGTTCCGGCGGATCACCTCGCGGGCCGTGAGCAGGCCTTCGGCCAGCGGCGTGCGTCCGCCGGTACGCAGACCGGTCAGCCTCCGTACTGCGGCGTCCACGGACCGGGTCGGCGGAACCGCGACCTCTGCGCCGTCACCGCGCACCGTCACCACGGCGACACGATCACGTCGCTGGTAGGAATCGCGCAGCATGGACACCACTGCGCCAGACACTGCGTCCAGGCGCTTACGTGCCGCCATCGACCCCGACAGGTCGAGGACAAAGACCACCAAGTTGCCTTCTTTGCCGCGGCGCAACGCACCCCGGATGTCTTGCGGTAGTACCTGAAGTCGCGTGTTGCCCCGCTCGAGGTGGCCTTCCGCAGCGGCCAGAACCGTGCCGATCAGGTGCACGCCACTTCCGCCTTCGGTGACCGCTCGAACTGCCTGCCCCCGTACGCTCAGCGATTGCGAACGTCGACCCGGCTCCCCGGCGCCAACACCCACGGCACTGATCGGTTTGACCTTGCCCGACGCACGGGTCGGCGAGAATCCGCCGCTCGGCGGCGTCGCTCCCCCACCCTTCGGGCCGTCCGGACCGGGGTCGTCGGGATCGGGGTCGGTGTCCGCCGGATCGCCGGGCGGCGGCGGCGGCTCGGACTCTGGCCCGGGCGCTTGTTCTTCCGAGTTCTGACTGTCCGGCTCGTGCGACTGCTCGTCCGCCTTCTGCAGGGCGTCGTCGAGTTGGTCCTCGGTGAGACCGGGCTCATCAAAGGGGTCGCGGCGACGTCGGTGCGGCAACGCGAGTTCCACCGCACGCCGGACGTCGATGTCCTCGACAAGGTCGGATCCACGCCATGCGGCGTGGGCCCGGGCCGCACGGGCGACCACGAGATCACCGCGCAGACCGTCCACCTGGAGTTCCATGCAGATCGCCGCGATGCGTCGGAGTTGGGCCGGCGGCAGCCGCACCGATCCGAGCACCAAGCGTGCCCGCGCGATGGCTGCGGCGACCTCGGCGTCCTGGTCGGTGAACTGTGCCGCGAACCCTGCCGGGTCGTCTTCGTACGCAAGTCGGCGTTCCATCACCTGGACGCGCGTCGCGATCTCCTGCGGCGCGGCGACATCCACCGCCAGTCCGAATCGATCCAGCAGCTGCGGGCGGAGCTCACCCTCTTCGGGGTTCATCGTCCCCACGAGGACAAAACGGGCCGCTTGTGTGTGCGAGACGCCGTCACGCTCGATGACCACCCGGCCCGTCGCCGCTGCGTCCAGCAGCACGTCGACAAGGTGGTCAGCGAGCAGGTTGACCTCGTCGATGTAGAGCACTCCCCCGTCGGCATTCGCCAACAGCCCTGGCGTGAAGGCTTTTTCACCCTCGGACAGAATTTTCTGCAGGTCGAGTGAACCGACCACCCGATCCTCGGTGGCACCGATCGGCAATTCCACCACCGATGCCCCGGTGTCGTCGCGAGCAGGCAGCAGCGGACCGAGCGCCCTCACCACGGTGGTCTTGGCCGTGCCCTTTTCACCCCGGATCAGCACGCCACCGATCGACGGCGCGATGGCGGCGAGGATGAGCGCCAGCTTGAGCTGTTCTTGTCCGACAACAGCACTGAACGGAAAGGGGAGGTCCAGCCCGGCATTGCTGTCGTGCCCAGGGCCCCCGCCTGAGGCTGTCTCTCGGGAGAGCGGATCCTTCACACCGTCAGCGATGTCCGCCGCCACGAACCATCGGCACATGTGGGACGCCGTCGAGCAGATGCTCCTCGCCGTCGACGACGAAACCGTGCTTGGCGTACATGTCGATGAGGTAGGTCTGCGCATGAATACGGCAGAGGTCCGACCCGACGTCTGCCAGAGCCGTCTGCAGCAGCCGGGTTGTGTGGCCCTGACCTCGGTGCGCGCGGTCGGTGCACAGGCGGCCGATCCGGTATGACTTGCCGCCTTCGTGCTCTTCGAGCAGTCGCAGCGTGCTGATGATCTCGCCGTCTTCTTCGAGCCACAGATGCCTCGTGTCCGGATCGAGGTCGCGCCCATCGAGGTCGAGATACGGGCACGACTGCTCGACGACGAACACCTCCACTCGCAGCTGCAGAATCTTGTAGAGGGTCGACATCTCGATGTCTTGGGCCCAACTGCGGTGCAGGCTCGCGGTGGCGGTCATATGCAAGTGCCTATCACACGGTGCTCGGTGTCGCCAGATGAGCGCCACGCTCATTCGGCGTCGTGTCGACCGCGTTCTGCAGTCCGAGAACCTTGGATGTGTGGTCCCAGATCTGCTCGAAGAGACGGGGATTGTCGTTCAGTTTGTGGCCCAGCGAAGGGATCATGTCGGACAGCTGCGGCTGCCACGCCTCGTAGTGCTTCGGGAAGCAACGCTGCAAGACATCGAGCATCGCCGGGACGGCGGTGGAGGCACCGGGCGACGCGCCCAGCAAGCCTGCGATGCTGCCGTCCTCGGCCGCGATGACCGCGGTCCCGAACTCGAGCACACCGCCGCGCCCCTGCTTGCGGATGACCTGCACGCGCTGGCCAGCGACGATGAGCTCCCAGTCTTCGCCCTGCGCCCTCGGCACGAACTCGGCCAACGTCTCGACCCGATCCGCCGGTCCGGCGGCGAGCTCGCTGATCAGGTACTTCAGCAAGCCGAACTCCTTCGGCGCAATCGACATCATCGGAAGGAGGTTGCCCGGTTTGATCGAGGCCGGCAGATCGGTGATCTTGCCCTCCTTGAGGAACTTGGGCGACCACCCGGCATACGGTCCGAAGAGCAGTCCTGCCTTGCCGTTGATCACGCGGGTGTCGAGGTGGGGCACCGACATCGGTGGCGCACCGACAGCTGCCTTGCCGTACACCTTCGCGCCGTGGTCGTCGATCAGATCGGGGTTGGTGCAGCGGAAGAAAGCGCCGCTCACGGGGAAGCCGCCGAATCCCTTGGCTTCCTTGATTCCCGACTTCTGCAGCAGATGCAGGGCGCCGCCGCCCGCACCGATGAAGACGAAACCTGCTTTGACAGTGCTGGTTTCCTTGGTCCGGAGGTTCTTGACCTTCAGGATCCAGGTGCCGTCGGATTGCTTCTTCAGGTTTGTGACCGCGTGCCCGAAGTTCACCGTGCCGGCGTGGCCGATGTAGCCGAGCAACTGCTGGGTGAGAGCGCCGAAATCCACGTCGTTCCGCCGTCGAACCAGTTGAGTGCTACCGGATCCGCGAAGTCGCGGCCTGCCGACATCAGCGGCAGACGCTTGGTGAACTCCACGGGGTCGGTGATGTACTCCATCCCCTTGAACAAGGTCTCGCCCGCCAGCTTGTCGTACCGCTTACGCAGGTAGTCGATGTTGGACTCACCGTGCACGAAGCTCACGTGCGGGATCGGGTTGATGAACTCCTCGGGGCGCCGCAGCACACCCGCTTCCACCGAGTTCGCCCAGAACTGGCGCGAGACCTGGAACTGCTCGTTGATGTGCAGAGCCTTGGTGATGTCGACCTCGCCGTCAGCTGTCTGCGGCGTGTAATTCAATTCACAGAGCGCGGAGTGACCGGTACCGGCGTTGTTCCACGGATCGCTGCTCTCGGCGGCCGCCGCGTCGAGGCGCTCGAACACACTGATCGACCAGTCCGGCTGCAGCCGGTGGATCAACGCGCCCAGCGTGGCGCTCATGATTCCGGCGCCCACCAGCACGATGTCGGTTGTGATGACTCCGCCGTCGCGCGGGTTTGCTGACTCAGACACTCCGGCTCAACTTCCTGATTCGGCGAACTTTCGGATGTGTTCCATTGTCTCTCATGCGGGTGCGGTCATTGCAACGCGGTCGGCAGTTGCCTCGGGCACACTCCCCGTGGCGGCGCGCACATCTACAGTGAACGATTGTGGCCCCTTCCCGCTGGCAGCCCGATGTACTCGGCCCCGACTTCTCGGCATCGACCTTCGACCTCGGCATCGACCCCGACGGTGAAGGTGAGATAACCGCCACCCTCGTCCGCCACGAACCGACCGGTCCGGTGACCGGCGCGGTGCTGTACGTCCACGGCTTCACCGACTACTTCTTCCAACGACCGCTCGCCGAGTTCTTCGCTCAGCGCGGGTATGGCTTCTACGCGTTGGACCTGCGCAAGTGCGGACGTTCACAACGACCGGGGCAGACCCCTCATCACATCACCGACCTGGCCGCCTACGACTTCGAGCTCGACCTCGCCGTCGCGGAGATCAACGCCGGCACCGACGGGGTTCCGCTCCTGGTGGCCGCGCACTCCACCGGCGGCCTGATCACCGCTCTGTGGCTCGATCGGCTGCGAGCACTCGACAGGCCGCGGGAGCTTGATCCCCTGGTTTCGGCACGCCCACGCGGGCTTGTGCTGAACTCTCCTTGGTTCGACCTGCAAGGCGCACCGATCCTGCGCACGGCCGGGACCGCGCTGATCAACGGCGTCGCCCGGGTACGCCCCCTGGCCGCCATACCCCGCAACATCTCCGGCGCCTACGGCGAGAGTCTGCACCACAGCGTGCACGGCGAGTGGGAGTACGACCTCAATTACAAACCCTTACAGGGTTATCCGGTCACGTTCGGCTTCCTCAGCGCGGTACGTCAGGGACAGGCCAGATTGCATCGCGGACTCGACATCGGCGTTCCCTCGCTGGTGCTGCACTCGACCGCGACGACCCTCAGCGGGCCCGAGGCCGACGGCAGTGTCGCGGACATCGACTCGGCAGACGGAGTCCTCGACGTCCGTCAGATCGCCAAGTGGTCGGGTTGCCTCGGTGGCCGGGTGAGCGTTGTCCCCGTCGAGGGCGCACGCCACGACGTCTTCCTCTCGCGCACCGGGGTACGCGACACCGCCTACTCCGAACTCGACCACTGGCTTTCGAGCAACAACGACCGGATACGAGGTGTCATCCATGGCTGAATCGACAACGCCCAACGGCCGTCCACACGTGCACGAGGTGGACCTGGCGATCATCGGTTCGGGAACCGGCAACTCGATCCCCGACGAGAGGTTCGCCGATCAGGAGATCGCGATCTTCGAGGAGAGCATCTACGGCGGAACCTGCCTCAACGTCGGCTGCATCCCCACCAAGATGTTCGTGTACGCCGCGGAGATCGCCCAGACCATCCGGGAGGGCGAACGTCTCGGCGTCACGGGCTCGGTGGAGAAGGTCGACTGGCCGGGCATCGTGAATCGCGTCTTCGGGCGGATCGATCCGATCTCGGCGGGCGGTAAACGTTACCGAGTGGAGGACTGCACCAACATCACCGTCTACACCAGTCACGTGGAGTTCGACGGGGTCACCGACAACGGCCGGTATCGGCTGCGCACCGCTGCCGGAGACGAGGTCGTCGCCACCAAGGTGGTGCTGGCCGCCGGATCGAGGCCGGCCATCCCGGACGTGGTCGCCGAGAGCGGGGTCAACTTTCACACCAACGAAGACGTGATGCGTCTACCCGAGCTCCCCAGGCACCTGATCATCATCGGCAGTGGCTACATCGCGGCCGAGTTCGCCCACGTGTTCGGCGCACTGGGTTCGAAGGTGTCGATCATCGCCCGCAGCAACGCTCTGCTGCGTGCGCAGGACGCCGACATCTCCCGCAGGTTCACCGAAATTGCTTCGGCCGCATGGGATGTGCACTTCGAGTCCGCGATCCACAGTGTCGAGCAGGAGGATTCCGGCGACGTCCGGGTGCAGCTCGCCGACGACACCGTCATCACCGGAGATGCCCTCTTGGTCGCTGTCGGCCGGATCCCCAACGGCGACAGGCTGGCACTGGACACGATCGGCGTCGACATCGACTCCGAGGGCCGCGTCTGCCGGGACGCCTACGGGCGCACCGCGGCCCGGAACGTGTGGGCTGTCGGCGACGTCACCTCGAAGTACCAGCTCAAGCACGTCGCCAACCACGAAGGTCGGGTGGTGCAGGCCAACCTCCTGCGCGATTGGGACGGCACCGAACTCGAATCCTTCGATCACCGGTTCGTACCGGCCGCGGTGTTCACGCACCCGCAGATCGCGTCGGTCGGATTGACCGAGGACGAGGCGGTGCAGGCCGGCCTCGACATCACCGTCAAGGTGCAGAACTACGGCGATGTGGCGTACGGCTGGGCTATGGAGGACCTCACCGGTCTGTGCAAGGTGATCGCCGAGAAAGGCACCGGGCGCATCCTGGGCGCACACATCATCGGCCCGCAGGCGCCGTCGGTCATCCAACCCGTCATCCAGGCCATGTCATTCGGTCTCGACGTCAAGAACATGGCCCGCGGTCAGTACTGGATCCACCCCGCCATGCCGGAAGTCCTCGAGAACGCGCTCCTCGGCCTCGAGGTCTGAGGGGACCGGGCCTGGGCCGGGTCACCGGACAGGGAGGATCACCACACGGCTGAACGCAACGCGACCTCGCTCGCGAGCGCGGCCGCCGCATTCTGCGGCACCCAGTGATCGACGCCTTCGAGAGCAGCGAACCGGTAGTCGGAGTAGACGTATCGTCCACTCCCCTCTGCCTGCTCGCGCCCCAGCGCGAAATCCTGGTCGCCCCAGAGCATCGTCGTGGGGGCTTCGATCGGCGGGCACGACAGGTGCGCTTTGATGTCGCCGGTGAAGTTCGCGCGGTACCAATTCAGCGCCGCTGTCAGCGCGGGACGCTCGGTGAGGGGCAGCACGCTGTCGTCGGGAACCAGCTCTCGCAGCATCTTCGCGTCGTCGGCGAGCATGGTGTCCTCTGCGTCGGGCTTGACGAAGTCGAGGATGTACGACGACCGTTCGCGCTGATCGCTCGCGGCCAGGGACGTCGAGATCGCCGAGGGGTGGCCCACGCTGACCGCGACGAGTCCGGTCACCCGATCCGGATGGTGGCCGGCCAGATGCCACGCCACGAGCGACCCGAAGTCGTGTCCCACCACCATCGTGTACCCGATGCCCAGGGCGTCGAGAATGCCGATGGCGTCGGAGGCCAGGTGCCGCAGTTCGTATGCTGCGACGTCGTCGGGCCGGGCTCCGGGGCTGTAGCCGCGCTGGTCCGGGACGATCGTGCGCAGGCCCGAGTCGTGCAGCCGTCCGACGACGCCGTCGAAACAGGCTCCGGTGGTGGGGAATCCGTGCAGCAACAGCACTGACGGCGCCTTGTCCGGCCCACCGATCCTGACGTCGAACTGCAGGTCGCCCACGGTGAGGGTGCGGTGTTCGATACTCACCCGGTCAGCCTACGTGTCCGGGTACGACGATCGGGTCAACTCAGCGTGGCCGTGAGCGTCGGCAACCCCGGCCTCGGCCCAGCGGTGACCACGTCGGCGATGAACTCCATGTCGAGTTCGGTTTCCACCAGGTCGGCGATCAGATCGAGCTGCGACATCCTCGCCTGTTCGAACGACACCTCCCCGGGTACGAACCCGGAACGTCCGACGTGGCCGGCCACCCGGCGGACATAGTCACGACGGAATCCGTCCGATGCCAGCAACCCGTGCCAGTGGGTGCCCACAACAGCTCCACGAACACTGCCCTCGCTGCCCGCCTCCGCATCGATCAGCAGTCCGTCATCTCCAGAGCCGACCACCCGCCCGTGGTGTATCTCATACCCGGTCACCGGATGTCCCCATGCCGTGCCGTTCACCTGCCGGAGCACCTTGTGCTCGCCGAAGACGACGTCGAGGGCGAGGATCCCCAGGCCCGCGACTTCTCCCACGTGACCTTCCACGTCGTCGGTGATCGATCTGCCCAGCATCTGATAGCCGCCGCAGATCCCCAGGACAGGTCGTCCGGTTCGGGCGCGGGTGATCAACGCCGAATCGATTCCCCTGGCACGCAACCACTTCAGATCAGACACCGTTGCCTTGCTGCCGGGGATCACCACCAGATCGGCCACGGCAACGCTCGCAGGGTCGTCCACCCAGCGCACGTCGACTCCCGGCTCGCACGCCAACGCCTCGACGTCGGTGGAGTTGGATATCCGGGGCAGGCGTATCGCCGCCACCGACAACCGGTCCGTGCCCACAGCCGGAGCAGATCGCCCCACGGGGTGCCCGACCACGCTGGCAAGCGAGTCCTCGGCGTCGAGCCACAGACCCTCCGCGAACGGGATCACCCCGATGGTCGGCCGGCCGGTGAGAACGCGGAGTTGCTCGAGACCCGGCTCCAATATCGATCGGTCGCCGCGGAACTTGTTGACCACAAACCCTGCGATGCGCGCCTGGTCGGCCGCCCCGAGCGACGCCAGCGTTCCGAGCAGATGAGCCAGCACACCACCGCGATCGATGTCGCCGACCACGATCACCGGCAGGTCGCCCATCTCGGCGAGACCCATGTTGGCGATGTCGGACGCACGGAGGTTGATTTCGGCGGGTGATCCCGCACCCTCACAGATCACGACATCGAAATCGTCGCGCAGTGAACGCAATTCGTCCCCCACGACGCCGGCCAGAGCAGCTCTGCGACTGTGGTAGTCCACGGCACCGACGAACCCGTCTGCCTGTCCACGGACCACCACCTGCGAGCGCCGGTCGCTACCGGGCTTGAGCAGAACCGGGTTGAAACGCACGGACGGCGCCAGCCCGCACGCCGCGGCCTGCATTGCCTGTGCTCGCCCGATCTCACCCCCGTCGAGCGTGACGACCGAGTTGTTCGACATGTTCTGCGCCTTGAACGGCGCCACCGACACACCCGAACGATGAAGCGCACGACACAGCCCGGCGACGATCAGACTCTTACCGGCGTCGGAACTGGTGCCCGCGACCAGCAGGGCGCCTTTCATCGACGGAGGTCCGGGTGCGCCACAGGTCAGGCGTCCGGCAGGGTCAAGATCTCCGCCCCGGTGTCGGTGACCACCAGGGTGTGCTCGAACTGCGCGGTCCATTTGCGGTCTGCCGTGGCGACGGTCCAGCCGTCGTCCCAGATCTCGTATTCGAGGGCGCCGAGATTGATCATCGGCTCGATGGTGAACACCATCCCGGGTTCGATCAGCGTTTCGACGTTGGGCTGGTCGTAATGCAGGATCACCAGACCGTTGTGGAACGTCTCACCGATCCCGTGGCCGGTGAAGTCGCGGACCACGTTGTAGCCGAAGCGGTTTGCGTACGATTCGATGACCCGCCCGATCACGTTCAGTTCCCGGCCCGGACGAACCGCCTTGATCGCCCTGTTCGTCGCCTCGCGGGTGCGGTCGACGAGATCGACCACCTCTTGGGCGACATCGCCGGCGAGGAAGGTGGCATTGGTGTCGCCGTGCACCCCGTCGATGTATGCCGTGACATCGATGTTGACGATGTCGCCGTCCTCGATGACGGTCGAGTCCGGGATCCCGTGGCAGATCACCTCGTTGAGCGACGTGCAGCACGACTTGGGAAAACCCTTGTAGCCCAGGGTCGAAGGGTACGCACCGTGGTCGATCATGTACGCGTGAGCGATCCGGTCCAGCTCATCCGTGGTGACCCCGGGTGCCACAGCTTTACCCGCCTCGGCCAGGGCGTTGGCCGCGATCTTGCTCGCAACCCGCATCTTCTCGATGGTCTCGGGTGTCTGAACCCACGGCTCGTGACCTTCGTTCACGGTCGACTTCCACACGTACTCGGGGCGTGGGATGTACGACGGCACGGACAGGGTGGGCGAGATCTCGCCGGGGGTCAGGGCGGCACGAACTGGCATGTATCCAGCCTAACCCGCGGCTGTCCCCCGCACGATCACAGCCGTATCGCCCTAAGTAAGGTAAGGCTCACACTGTGCTGGGATGGAGTGCGACGATGGTCAAGAACCGGTCTTCCGGTGGAAGAACTGCGCCGGTCGTCGCCGCGCTGATCATGGTCGTAGGCGTGCTGATGGCAGCTTGTTCCACCGCGCCGATCACCGACTCGGCGAACAGTTCGACGGCGCAGGACAACATGTTGCGGTCCGGTCCGCAAACCGCCGCGCTCGAAGGCCCGGACGTCGAGCCGATTGCCGACAATCCCGTCCCGATGTTGCCGGCGACCGTGGATTCGGTGGGCGACGGACGGGTCACCGTCGCCGACGCGAGCCGCATCATCGCGATCGATCGCTCGGGCACCTTGGCGAACATCGTGTTCTCCCTGGGGCTGGGTGAACGAGTGGTCGCACGTGACCGGTCCACCGTCATCCCCGAGGCGGGGCAGCTTCCTCTGATCACCGACAGTGGGCACTCGGTGAACATCGAAGCGGTCCTGGCCGCCGATCCCAGCGTGGTGCTCATCGACGAGTCGGTGAATCCGCCGGGGACCATCGATCAACTGCGCGCTGCAGGGATCACGGTCGTGGTGTTCGCCAAGGACCGCACCATCGCCTCGACCGGCCCGCTCATCACTGCGGTCGCCGAAGCGCTGGGCGTGCCCGATCAGGGCCGGGCCCTCGCCGCCCGCACCGACGCGGAGATCGAGGCGGCACGGGCATCGGTGCCCGAACGGGCGCATGGGTCGAAGATGGCGTTTCTGTACTTGCGCGGTGAGAGGTTCAAGCTCCTGGCAGGACCCGGCTCGGGCGCGACGATCTGATCGAGGCGATCGGTGGTGTCGATGCCGGAACCGCGGCCGGGTTGACCTCCTCGTTCACCACCGTCGACGCGGAGGCGATGATCAACGCCGATCCCGCGGTCATCCTGGTGATGACGCAAGGAGCAGAATCGGTCGGAGGAATCGACAAGGTGCTGCAGTTGCCGGGCCTGGCCCAGACCGACGCGGGCCGCAATCGGCGTGTGGTGCAGATGGACCAGGCCGAGATCCTCACCTTCGGCCCCGACACCGGGCGGGTGCTCGCGGCACTGGCCGAAGCGATCTACGTGTGAGGGCACTTCGCGACCAGATGCCGACCGTCGGCAGCGCCAAACGGGTTGTCTTCTCCCGCAATTCCCTCGTGATCGCCCTCATGCTGGCGCTGCTTGTCGTCTTGGTCGGGTGGTCGGCTGCCAGTGGCCAGGTGTACATCCCGCCTGCCGAGGTGTTCGGCTCGGTGATGCATCACCTGGGCCTCGACATCGGGCCGATGCCGAGTTCCCCCAATGGGGAAGAAACCTTGTGGACCGTACGGTTTCCCCGCATCGTGATGGGTCTGCTCGTCGGGGCGACACTCGCCTGCGCAGGCTGTCTGCTCCAGGGCGTCCTGGCCAACCCACTCGCCGAGCCCGGTGTCATCGGGGTGTCGGCCGGGGCCGCGGTCGGCGCCTGCCTGGCGATCGTGTCGGGCGGGATCTGGGCGAGTGTGTGGGGGCTGGCGGGCGCCGCCTTCATCAGCGCACTGATCACAGTGGCCGTGGTCTACACCCTGTCGATGCGAGATGGATCGTCGTCGCCGATCATGTTGATACTCATCGGCATTGCCGTCAACGCGTTCGCCTCGGGCATCATTGCCTTCCTCACCTTCCTCGCGGACACCAACGACCGCGAACAGATCGTCTTCTGGCAGCTGGGGTCGCTCCAAGGTGTCGGCTGGCGTCCGGTGTGGGTGGTGCTGCCGGTGGCGACTGCGGCCATCGCCGTGAGCCTGCTGCTGGTCCGCAGGCTGGATCTGTTGTCGCTGGGCGAAATTCAGGCCGCCGCCCTGGGCGTCAGGGTGGAAACGGTTCGGCGCATCGCCATTCTGCTGGTCGCGGTGCTCACCGCTGCTGCCGTCGCTTTCACCGGGATCGTGATGTTCGTCGGATTGGTTGTCCCCCACCTCATGCGGTTGATCGTCGGGCCGCGGCACGTGATCCTGCTTCCCGCCAGCGTCATCGGCGGGGCGATCGTCGTGTGCGCCGCCGATCTGGGCGCTCGGACGCTGATGACCGGCGCCGATCTTCCGCTGGGGATGCTCACGTCCCTGATCGGTGGGCCGGTGTTCTTCCTGCTGCTGCGTCGCAGCCGTCATACCGGAGTCGGCTGGTGACGAAGTTGACGCCCGGGCAGGCTCTCGTCGCACGCGACGTGCACGTCGCCATTGGTGGCCGCCCCATCGTGACCGACGTGGACCTCGAACTCGGTGCGGGCGAGATCGTTGCGCTGGTGGGCCCGAACGGCTGTGGAAAGTCGACACTGTTGTCGGGCCTGGCGGGTCTGCGTCCCCTTGCCGCGGGGTCGGTCACCGTGGCGGGGGCTGACCTCGGGTCATTGTCCCCCGTCGAGCTGGCGCGACGGCGAGCCCTGGTGACGCAGTCGCACCGTGAAGACAACCCATTCCTGGTTCACGAAGTGGTGGAGATGGGCCGTTTTCCCTGGTCCAGGACCGAACGGGCGGCGCAGTCCGCAGCAGTGGTGGAAGCGGCACTGACGCAATGCGATCTGCTGCAGGTGCGCGATCGGCCATTCAGCCAACTGTCCGGTGGGCAGCAGGCCCGGGTTGCGCTGGCTCGCGCACTGGCTCAGCAGACACCGATCCTGATGCTCGACGAACCGACCGCGGCCTTGGACATCCATCACCAGGAACGTTTGCTGACGATACTGAGCGAACGGCGCCATGATGGCGGCGCGGTCCTGATCGTGGTGCACGACCTGTCGCTTGCGGCGGCGTATGCGGACCGGGTGCTGGTGATGAAGGGCGGCACGATGGTGGCCGCCGGGCCGACACGCGGGGTGATGACTGCCGAACTGCTCAGTGAGGTCTATGAACATCCGGTGCTGACATGGATTCACCCTGACACCGGCCAGTTCCTTGTGGTCCCGGATCGAACTGCCCCGGGTCGGGCCACCTTGGGTCGAACAAACGGATCGGCGGGGTACCCCCCTCCAGTGCCCCGCCGATCCGATTAGGAATCTGACGAGAGCTTCTCAGTTTTGGTTCCACCCCGTGCCGAAATCGGCAAAAATATTGGCAGGATGTCTTTTACAAAGCTCACTATCTCGACCGGTCCGATCGAGGTCATCGGGGCTGCAAGGCCGCCAAGAACTCGTGGGTGACGGCCACCGCGTTGTCCGAGCTCCCGCCGAGCACCACCAATGTGGCCCATGCCAGGTCACCGCGGTAGCCGGCGAACCAGGCGTGCGAACCCGCCGCGACCTCGGCTTCACCGGTCTTGCCGAACACCTCACCGAGATCCTGCATGCGCAACGCGGTGCCGGACGAGATCACCTCGCGCATCATCGGGCGCAACTTCGTGACCACGGCCGGATCCATCTCCGGGTGAGGCCCCGAGATGGTGGTGTCGCGGCCGACGATCAGCGACGGGATCGGTGTCGAACCGCGTGCCACCGTGGCCGCGACCATCGCCAGGCCGAACGGGCTGGTCAGCACCTTGCCCTGGCCGAACCCGTCCTCCGTGCGCTGCACCAGTTCAGGTGCAATCGGGACCGACCCGCTTTCCGTCGGCAGGCCGACCACGTGATACTCGGGACCGATACCGAGAGATGCGGCGGTCCGCGTCAGATCAGACGGCCCCATCTCGCTGGCCAGTTTGGCAAAGGTGGTGTTGCACGACCGGGCAAACGCGGTTTGCATCGGGACCGTGCCGAGTCCGAAACCGTTGTAGTTCGGAACGCTGCGCTCGCCGATGGTGACCTCACTGGGGCACCCGACCATGGTCGACGGCTGGGCCAGCCCGGTGCTGATCGCAGCCGCGGAGGTGACCACCTTGAACGTCGAGCCGGGTGGATAGAGACCGATGGTCGCGATCTGGCCGTCCCGGTCGGCCAGCTCGTTCTGGGCGATCGCAAGAATGCGCCCCGTGGACGGCTGGATGGCGACCATGGCCACCTGGAAATCTGTGCGCTGGTCCACCGCGTGCTGCGCCGCTTCCTGCACTTCGCGGGACAAGCTGATCTGGACCGACGGAGCCGGGGCAGGGGCGGTCTCGGCCAGCACATCGGCATCGAGTCCGTTCGGGTTGACCGACACCACACGCCAGCCGGCCTTGCCCTCGAGATCCTTGGACACTTCTTTCTTCACCTGGGTGAGCAGCGCCGGGGCGAACTTCGGATCAGAGGGGACAAGATCTGCCTGGTCGACCGTCGACACCCCGGGCAGACCCGCGAGCTGGTCACGGACCTGATCGAAGTCACGCTGACCGAGCGTGATCACCGAGTACTCGCCGCCCAGCCCGGTTGCCTGCTCGGCGATGGCCTGCGCGGACATCGGAGCAAACCGACCGAGAACAGTCGCCAGTGCCGTCGCGGTGGACACGACCGCGCCGGAATCGGCGGCCACCGCGGCATCGAACCGTACGTTGTACACAGTGCCCGGTACCAGCACATTGGTGCCGTCGCTCTCGCGGACCGCTGCACGCTGGGCCTCGAGCGTTCGCAGCTGCATCGTCTGGTTCCCACCGAGTTTCGGATGAACGTTCGACGGCACCCAGCGAACCTGCCAGCCCGCGTCACTGCGGGACATCTGCACGGTCGCCCGGTACTCCCAGGTGCGCCCGCCCGGCAGGTCCCACGTGTAGTCGGTTGCGACCGTGGCCGTGTCCCCGGTGACCTTCACCTGCCCTGTGTCGGCCGACATCTCGGTGGCGGCCAAGCCCTTCCAGGTCGCGTCGATCGCAGACGTCGCCGACACGGGATCGTCGGTCAGGGCTCCGGCGCGACTGCCGTCGTGATCAGCGAAAGCATTCAGAAATCGTTGCGCTGCAGCGCCCGGTCCGTTGTCATCACGGGCACAACCTGCCGACGCGACCCCGATGACCACCACGAGGGCGATCCCGAGGAGTCGAACGGGCCACAGGTGAATTGATCGGGTCATCACCGGTCATCGTATTTGCGCGCGGCACTGCAACCCGGTTGCCACGCAGGCGAGACAGGAGCGATCCCACCCGATTGCTCTCGGTCAGTCCACCAACACGGTCGCGAACGTACCCACCTCGTGCATGCCGACTCTCCGATACGCCTCGCGCGCAGGCGTGTTGAACGAATTGACGTACAAGCTGGCGGTACGGCCGGCAGCCACGATGGCTTCGACAACGGCCGCGGTACCCGCAGAACCGAGGCCAGTGCCCCGACGGTGCGGGGCAACCCACACACCTTGGATCTGTCCGACCCGACGCGACATCGCACCGACCTCGGCCTTGAAGACCACTTCGCCGCGTTCGAACTTCGCGTATGCACGGCCTGCGTTGATCAGGCCTGCGATACGGCGGCGGTAGGACCGTCCACCGTCTCCCGCGCAGGGGTCGATGCCCACCTCCCCCACGAACATCTCGACCGCGGCAGGTAGGTATGCGTCGATCTCGTCCAGTCGCACCCGTCGCACGAAGGGGTCCGCACGGATGGCAGGTTCGGTGCCCAGCGCCAACAAGGGTTGGCTGCAACGGATTTCGCGGGCAGGACCCCAGTGTTCACGGGTGTGTTCCCAGAAGGGCATCACAAGCTCGGCCGGCCCGACGATCGACGAACAGGCCCGTGGATTACGGATGGCCCGCTCGGCGAAGGTGCGCACATCGTCAGCGGTACCGAGCAGCGGAACGAGATTGGCCCCGGAGAAACACAGCGAGTCGACCGGCTGCCCGTTGCTCCACAACTCCCCGCCCAGCGCTCGCGGATTGATGCCGTGATCTTCCACCCGAGCCGCGACCATGCACGACGACACCGGATCGAGCGCGAGAGCCTGGCTGACCGCGTCGAAGTCCCGCTCGCCGAGCGGACGGTCACCCAACAGCTTCAGCACCGCGGCTCCCAGGTTAGTAACGGGCGTACGAGAGCGTACGTCGCCATTCTGCCAGCCCGCTCGGTGCCAAGTCAGCTCACCGTGACAATCGGTGCGCCTGCCCCTGCCGCGTCACCGGATTCGCCTGCCGCTTCGGCGATTCGCATCGCTTCTTCGATGAGCGTTTCCACGATCTGGGCTTCGGGAACGGTCTTGATGACCTCTCCCTTGACGAAGATCTGGCCGCGACCGTTTCCGGAGGCGACACCGAGATCGGCCTCGCGTGCTTCTCCCGGGCCGTTCACCACGCAGCCCATGACGGCGACCCGCAGTGGGATCTCCATGCCTTCGAGTCCAGCACTCACCTCGTCGGCGAGCTTGTACACGTCCACCTGCGCGCGGCCACAGGACGGGCAGGAGACGATCTCGAGCTTACGAGGCCGCAGGTTGAGCGATTGCAGGATCTGATTGCCGACCTTGATCTCCTCGACCGGTGGCGCCGACAGCGACACCCGGATCGTGTCCCCGATCCCTTCGGCGAGCAGGGCGCCGAACGCCACGGCCGACTTGATCGTGCCCTGGAAAGCCGGTCCGGCCTCGGTGACACCGAGATGGAGGGGGTAATCGCAGGCAGCGGCCAGCTGGCGGTAGGCCTCCACCATGATCACCGGGTCGTTGTGCTTGACCGATATCTTGATGTCGCCGAAGCCGTGCTCTTCGAAGAGACTCGCCTCCCACAGCGCTGATTCCACCAGTGCCTCCGGCGTCGCCTTGCCGTACTTCTGGAGCAGGCGCGGGTCGAGTGATCCGGCGTTGACGCCGATACGGATCGGGATCCCGGCATCACCGGCAGCCTTCGCGACCTCCTTGACCCGGCCGTCGAACTCCTTGATGTTGCCCGGGTTGACCCGGACCGCAGCACACCCGGCGTCGATCGCGGCGAAGATGTACTTGGGCTGGAAGTGGATGTCGGCGATCACCGGGATCTGCGACTTCCTGGCAATGGCCGGCAGCGCCTCGGCGTCCTCGGGCCGCGGACACGCCACCCGGACGATGTCACACCCCGACGCGGTCAGTTCGGCGATCTGCTGCAGGGTCGCGTTGATGTCATGGGTCTTGGTGGTGGTCATCGACTGCACCGACACGGGATGGTCGCTGCCGACGGGCACCGTGCCCACCTGTAGCTGCCGCGTCTTGCGGCGCGGTGCGAGAACCGGCGGCGGCGCGGCGGGCATTCCCAGACCGATCGCGGTTGCATCTGCACTCATCGGGGTCACTTCCTGATCTGTAACTGTTTTCGGATGATCTAGAACACCTTGATCGGATTGATGATGTCAGCGGTCAGCGTCAGTGCCATGTATCCGCCCATGATCGCGAGGACCACGTACGTCGCCGGCATCAATTTCAGGTAGTCGACAGGCGCGCCGGCGCCGAGACCACGTAGCCGTCGCACCCAATCGCGCACCTTCTCATAAATGACGATGGCGATGTGTCCACCATCCAAGGGTAGTAGCGGAACCAAATTGAAGAGTGCCAGGAAGAAATTGATGCTGGCCAAAAGAAAAATGAAGAAGGACCAAACGCCCGCTTCGGCGGCCCCGCCACCGATCACTGACGCGCCATAGACGCTGACCGGCGTATCGGCGGCGCGCTCACCGCCGGTCACCGACGTCCACAACGCCCCAATTTTCGATGGCAAGGACAACAGAGAATGCCAGGTCTCCACCATGAGGTCGCCGGTGAACCCCGCTGCCGCCGGGATTGCGCCCAACGCCGAGGGATGTTCGGTTCCGGCGTCGAGATCGTAGGCGATGCCGACCATGCCGACTGTCTCGGTAGTGGTGACGCCCTTATCGTCAACCGCGGTGGAGGTGACCTGCTGCGGTACCACGGTCAGGTCGAGCTGCTCTCCCTCGCGCTCGACGGTCAGTGCTACCGGGGCGGTGCCGGCACGCAAAACCTTGCTCAACTCTGCTGTGTCGCTGATTCGCTGGCCGTTGGCTGAGATGACAGTGTCACCTGGCTGCAAGCCCGCCTCCGCCGCGGGACCATCACCTGTACACGGCGCCATCTCGCCGTCAGTGATGGTGGTCCCGACGCACGAGACTGCTCCCACCTTCGCGGGAATCGATCCGGAGAGGTTGGGGAGCCCCCAGGCGAGCCCCATGATCACGATCAGCACGAACCCCAGGATCAGGTTCTGCACCGGACCGGCGAGCAGCACCACAACCCGTTTCCACGACTTCTGGCGGTACATCGCACGGGGTTCGTCCTTGGGTGCGAGTTCGTCGTGGGTGGTCATGCCCGCGATGTCGCAGAAGCCGCCGAGGGGAATCGCCTTGATCCCGTATTCGGTCTCGCCCCGTCGCGTCGACCAGAGGGTCGGGCCGAAACCGACGAAGTAGCGCCGCACATACATTCCGGTGCGCTGTGCAGCCCACATGTGTCCGCACTCGTGCCAGGCGATCGACGCCAGCAACCCGAGTGCAAAGAGCACCACGCCCAGAGCAAACATCATCGGCCGCTTCTTACCCTTCTGAGAATCTGCTAACGGTGCACACCGGCGACGAGCAGACGAGCGCGTTCACGCGCCCAGGCGTCGGCCGCCAGGACGTCATCCACCGTACCTGGGTCCTCGGTCCACTGATCCGCAGCTGCAAGCACCTCCTCGATGATCCCGACTATCCGGGGGAAGGTGATGGCACCTGCGAAGAACCCGTCGGCCGCTGCTTCATTGGCGGCGTTGAACACCGCCGTCAGCGATCCCCCACGTGTTCCGGCGTGACGGGCGAGATCGATAGCGGGGAACACGGCGTTGTCGACCGGTTCGAAGGTCCACGTCGCCGCGGACGAGAAGTCGCACGGCGTCGACGCCCCCGCGATGCGGTCCGGCCAGCCCAGGGCGAGGGCGATCGGCAGCTTCATCGACGGAGGAGACGCCTTGGCGACCGTGGCGCCGTCGATGAACGTGACCATGGAATGCACGATCGACTGGCGGTGAACCGTCACGTCGATGCGTTCGTATGGAACCCCGAACAGCAGATGGGCCTCGATCACCTCCAGCGCCTTGTTCACCAGGGTCGCCGAGTTGAGGGTGATCATCGGCCCCATCGACCAGGTCGGGTGTTTACCGGCCTGCTCTGGGGTCACGCCCTCCAGTGCCGCGGCGTCCCAACCGAAGAACGGCCCGCCGGACGCGGTGAGCACCAGACGGTCGACCTCGGCAGCCGTACCGGCCCGTAGGCATTGCGCGATGGCGGAGTGTTCGCTGTCGACAGGCACGATCTGATCCGGCCCGGCCGCGGCCAGCACCAACGCTCCCCCGGCGACGAGCGACTCCTTGTTGGCCAGCGCCAACCGGGCACCGGATCGCAGCGCCGTCAGCGTCGGTCTGAGTCCGAGTGATCCGACCACGGCGTTGAGCACCACGTCTGCGCCGGTCGCCTCGACCAGGTCGCTCATGGCATCCGGCCCCGACAGGACGCCGGTCGTCCCGGTGACGGACTCGACGCGGGCGGCAGCATCGGGCTCGGCGACGGCGACCGCCGAACCGGGGAGCTGCCACTGACTGATTTGCTTCGCGAGCAGGTCGACGTTGCCGCCACCGGCGCCGAGGCCGGCCACCGAGAATCGGTCGCGGTTGGCTGAGATCACCTCCAGCGCCTGGGTACCGATCGATCCGGTGCTACCGAGGATGAGAACGCGTGTGGTCACCCACCCAGTGTGATCGATCCCGTACTACCCGCGCGACCACCTCGACGGGCGGCGACCTGTCACCCGCCGGTCACCGGCGCCGGATGTCGCTCGGCCCAGTGGCGAGCGATGTCGACCCGCCGAGCGATCCACACCTTGTCATGCGACTGCACGTGGTCGAGGAAACGCTCCAGGGCTGCGGTGCGAGCGGGGCGTCCCGCCAAGCGGCAGTGCAACCCGATCGACAACATCTTCGGGGCCCCCGCCTCACCTTCGGCGTACAGAACGTCGAACGCATCGCGCAGATGGGCGAAGAATTGGTCGCCCGAGGGGAAGCCGGCGGGTGAGGAGAACTTCATGTCATTGGTATCGAGAGTGTACGGGACAACAAGATGATCAACGGTGCGGTCTGGGGTACCGGGGCCCCGACCCGGGACGGTCACCTTCTCCCAGTACGGCAGGTCATCGGCATAACTGTCGGAGTCGTACAGGAAGCCGCCGTGCTCGACGACCAGCCGACGGGTGTTGGGCGAATCCCGGCCGGTGTACCAGCCGAGCGGCGCGGTCCCGGTCAGTTCCGTGAGGATCTCGACGGCTTCGGCCATGTGGGCACGTTCGATGTCGGGGTCGACCAATTGATAGCTGAGCCAGCGCAAGCCGTGTGAAGCGATCTCGTCGCCCCGTTCGAGAAAAGCAGCGACGGCCTCGGGATTGCGCGCCATGGCTTGTGCGACGGCGAAGATGGTCAGGGGCAGTTCGCGGCGGTCGAAGACGCGGAGTAGTCGCCACAGGCCTGCCCGCGAACCGTACTCGTACAACGACTCCATACTCATGTGCCGGTTGGGAAATGATTCCGCGCCAACCATTTCCGACAGGAACGTCTCACTCCCGAGGTCGCCCTCGAGGACGTTGTTCTCCGAACCCTCCTCATAGTTGAGGACGAATTGCACGGCGATATTGGCCTCACCTGGCCACTGCGGATGCGGCGGGGTGCGACCGTATCCGACCAGATCACGGGGATAGTCGGCGCTTACATGATTTTCCGGCGGCACGGCGCTCATTCTCGCATCGGGTAACCGAAGGCGCAGCGGAGACGGCACCCGGAAGGGCACGACGCGACCAACCCCACGTCGGCCGAGGCCCGACCGCCCACGATATGCTGACGCGGAAGAATCGTCGGTCCCAACCATCAGGAGTAGCCGTGGCCAGCACTGAGGTCGAGTACAAGCGCGAGCCCGCGGATGCGCCGTCGGCCCGATTCGGCTGGCACGGCGAAGGTCTCAAGACTTTCAAGATCGCCGGATGGGTGTCGATCGTGGCGCTGCTGGTCATGATGATCGGAAATCACGAAGGTCACGTCGAAGACCTCTTCCTGCTCGGATTCGCGTTGCTCCTCGCCTTCATCTTGATCCGCGGCGAGATCCTCAGCCGCAGAAAATGGGCGATCAAGAAGTAGGCGCGGTCGCGTCCTCGCCCTCCCGCCTGCGACGGGCACTGTCCGCCACAGCGGGATGCCTGATCCTCCTTAGCGCTGCGTGCACCGCCACGTCCGATCCCCCTGGCGCCGAGAGCACCGAGCCGTCGGCCACCCGTCCATCGGTCATCTCCACAACGCCCCCGCCGGCACCGCCGGCGTCGACACCCAGCCCTGATCCTGCACTCGAGCTCAGGGATGCCGACGGGCGCACGCCTTTGGTCGCGGCCACCAAGGCTGGTGATGTCGAGACCGCACGGCGGCTGATCCTCGCCGGCGCCGATGTCAATGCCAAGGATGATCTCGACGACTCCGCGTATCTCTACGCGGGCGCCGAAGGCCTCGACGAGATACTCGTCCTCACCCTCGACCACGGCGCAGATGTCCGGTCGCTCAACCGATTCGGGGGCACCGCCCTGATTCCGGCAGCGGAGAAGGGACACCCGACCACCGTGCAGTTGCTGATCGACGCCGGGGTTCCGCTGGACCACATCAATTACTCCGGCTGGACCGCACTTCTCGAAGCCGTTGTCTACGGGGATGGTTCGACGCCGTACCAGGACATCGTGGCGCGCCTGCTCGCGGCGGGTGCGAACCCCGATATCCGGGACGCGCAGGGACGAACAGCCCTGGACAATGCACGCAACCTCGGTCAGACCGACATCGTGCGGCTCCTGGGTGGCTGACCGCGGCCGATGTGGTCCCGCGGCATCACCCGATTGTTGTCATTGAAGCCGGTAGAACCGGAAGATGTCATGCTCGATGTCGAGCACGGAGGCCCCGTCCAGTCCTGCCGACCGGGCGTAGGCATCAAGCGTGGACGTCCGCATGACAGTTCCGGTGGCTGCACTGTCCCCACCGGACATGCTGTCGGGCAGGCAACAACCGATCGAGAATCCGTACAGCAGTTGTTCCACCGGCCCGGCATCAGGGGTGAAGGAATCGGCCGTTCGTTCGTCCATCACGATGATCGGTGCGCCAGGTTTTGCTATTCGACGCATCGTCGCGAGGAACGACACCGGATCCGAGAGGTCGTGCACGCACTCGAAGGCGAAGACCGCATCGTGGCTGTCGGAATCCAGTTCTGACTGTGCATCGGCCACGGTCACCGTGACGCGGTCCGACACGCCGTACTCGACAGCATTCCGCTGCGCGGCGGCCACGGAGTCCGTGTCGATGTCGTAGCCGTCGACCGAGACGTTCGGATATCCCACAGCGAGGGCGATCGACGACCATCCCTCACCGCATCCCAGGTCGGCGATACGAGCACCCGAGGTCAACAACGCATGCAGATCAGGGATCTGCGGCAGGAACTCAGAGGTCAACTGCCCCATGTACATCGGCCGGTTGGCGTACGACTGCGCCTCGCGGGCATCGGCGCCGAGTTGCTGCCACGACACACCGCCGCCGGTGCGATAGGCCTGCAGCAGTTCCGACATCTGACTCCCCGTCGCGACCGACAACCGTGCCAGCGGGGCGAGATACGACAGGCTGTCGCCGTTCACCAGCACCTCGGAATACTCTGCGGGGAGCGCGAATCGGGTGACCTCGGGCCCGATGTCGGCGACAACGTAACCCGAGACCGCCTGATGCTCGAGCCACTCCCGGGCGTACCGTTCTGCTGTCCCGGATCGCTCTGCCAATTCCGCTGGTGACAGCGGGCCTTCCTTCGCGAGCAGTTCGTACCAGCCGAGCCGGTCACCCAGATACAGCGCCTGGACCTGCTGGGCGCCGAGTAGAGCACCGAACACGTGGTCGGCGAATTGGTCCGTGGTCATGGGCGCCTGGGAAGTCATGGTCTCGTCTCATCTGTTCGGGCGTGTGTGACGAGTACAGCATCTGATCGATGAACGGCGGGCAACTTGTCCTGCGAATGCCGCACACATGTTGCGTGGCCACCAGCCGGGGGCAGTGCCAGGTGAAAAGGTGCCTCAGCGCTCTTCGGCGGCGAGTTGCCCGCAGGCCGCGGCGATCTCCTGGCCACGGGTGTCGCGAACCGTACACGAAACACCCTGCGCGATCACGCGTCTCACGAACTCGCGCTCGACGGGCTTGGGGCTCGCGTCCCACTTCGAGCCCGGCGTCGGGTTGAGGGGGATCAGATTCACGTGCACCAGGGGTCCGAGGGCCTTACGCAGCTTCTCCCCGAGCAAGTCGGCACGCCACGGCTGGTCGTTGATGTCGCGGATGAGGGCGTATTCGATCGAGACCCGCCGACCGGTGGAGTCCGCGTAGTAGCGGGCGGCGTCGAGTACCTCGCGCACCGACCACCGGTTGTTCACCGGAACCAGGGTGTCGCGCAGTTCGTCGTCGGGGGTGTGCAGTGACACCGCGAGGGTCACGGTCAGTCCTTCGTCGGCCATCCGCCGGATGGCGGGCGCCAGACCCACGGTCGACACCGTGACCGACCGCTGAGAGATCCCGAGGCCTTCGGGAGCCGGTGACGTGATGCGCCGGACGGCGTCGATGACCCGCTTGTAGTTCGCGAGCGGTTCGCCCATTCCCATGAAGACGACGTTGGAGAGTCGCCCGGGGTCGCCGAGTTCCCCGTCACGCATGGACCGTGCGGCGGCGCGCACCTGGTCGACGATCTCTGCGGTGGACAGATTGCGGTCGAGCCCGCCCTGACCCGTCGCGCAGAACGGGCAGGCCATGCCACAGCCGGCCTGACTCGAGATGCACAGAGTGGTGCGATCGGAATACCGCATCAACACCGACTCGAGAAGCGTGCCGTCATGAAGTCGCCACAGGGTCTTGCGCGTGGTGTTGTCGTCACAGGCAATGTGGCGAACCACCCTCATCAGCTGCGGGAACAGAGCCTGACCGACGGATTCACGCATCGCTGCAGGCAGGTCCGTCATCTCGGCCGGGTCGGCGTTGAGACGGGCGTAGTACTGGCGGGCCAACTGATCCGCCCGGAACTTGGGTAAGCCCAGTTTGGTCACTGCGGCCACGCGGCCGGCGGCGTCGAGGTCGGCCAGATGCTGCGGCGGCTTGCCCCGTTTGGGCGCGTCGAACACCAACGGCAGCGGACTTGTCATAACACAAGGGTGACGGACTGGGGCCACAGAAGCCAATTCGGCCCGGTGATGATGCCAATTCGATCACCGACATTGTCGTTCGGTGCGCGCTGACGCACCATGGAACACATGACTTACCAACAGCCCGAGGGTTACCCGCAGGAACCCGCGTACGACCCGGCTACCACCGGCAGCGCGCCTCCCCCGGACTACACCGGCAGCGATGTCCCCGCCGCCGACCACCGCGAGGAAGAGCGGCGCAAAGCGCTCGACGACGTGAAGCACACCCGTACCCGCGCAGCCTGGGTCGGGCTCATCATCGGTGTCCTGGTGACCCTCGTGCTGCTGATCTTCATCTTGCAGAACCTCGACAAGCAGCAGGTCGATCTCTTCTTCTGGAGTGTGAACCTGCCGCTCGGCGTGAGCCTGCTCGTCGCGGCGATCCTCGGCGCCGTCATCACCGCGATCATCGGGAGTCTTCGGATGTTGCAGGTTCGCCGGGCGGTGAAGAAGGCCCGGCCCTGAACCCGGCTTTCACCGATCACGGTTGAGTCCGCGGAGGGTGAGCGATCAGAGCAGCGCGCCCAGCACGGCCCACACCACGAAGGCCGACGGCAGCACCGAGTCGAGTCGGTCCATGATCCCGCCGTGTCCTGGCAGCAGCGTGCCCATGTCCTTGATACCGAGATCACGCTTGACCTGTGACTCCACGAGATCGCCGAGTGTGGCGCACACGACCAGTACCGGCCCGAGGATCAGTCCGATCCACCAGTGGGAGTCGACGAGGTAGGTGACGGTGAGTACTGCGCCGACGATGCCGAACAGCATGGATCCGGCCATGCCCTCCCACGACTTCTTCGGGCTGATCGCGGGAACCATGGCGTGCCGTCCGAAGGTGACTCCCGCGATATAGCCGCCGATATCGGAACAGGCGACGACGATCATCAGCGTGAAGACTCTCGCCGCACCGTGCTCTTCAAGCACCATCGAGGCGCCGAAGGCGCCCATCAACGGCAGCCAGGCGAGCACCAACGTGGTGCCGGCGAGGTCCTGGAGGTAGTTCTGAGGCGCCGCCTGCAATCCCTGCGAGAGCAGTTTCCAGATCATCGAGACCAGGACCGTCGCGGCGAAGGCCACCACTGATCCGGTGATCCCCCAGGGCCAGCTCACCCAGATGATCGCCTGTCCTCCCACGAGGATCGGGATCAGCGCGACCTTGATTCCGGCATCTCGGAATCGTTTGGTGACCTCCCAGCTGGCGACCGCGATGGCCACCGCCACGACCGGGAACCAGACCTCGGGGACGAAGGTGAGGATCAGGATCAGCGACACACCCAGAGCGCCTCCGACCCCGATTGCGGCCGGGAGGTTCCGCCCGGCCCGCGAGGTGGAGCCCTTGGGCTGCGGTCCTGGTGTGTCCTGCGGCCGATCTGTGTCGGTCACCTTCTGCCCTGCTCCCCTGGAACTGCGTGAAGTCGTCATCGGATGACTAGACCTCGAGCAGTTCGCTTTCCTTGTGTTTGACCAATTCGTCGACCTGCGCGACGTACGTCGAGGTGGTCTTGTCCAGATCCTTTTCGGCCCGGGTCACCTCATCCTCACCGGCTTCGCCGTCTTTTTGGATGCGTTTGAGTTCATCGACCGCTTTGCGACGCACGTTACGGATGGACACCTTGGCGTCCTCACCCTTGGATTTGACCTGTTTGACCAGTTCACGGCGTCGTTCTTCGGTCAGCTGGGGAATCGCGACTCGAATGATGTTGCCGTCGTTGGTCGGGTTGACGCCGAGATCGGAGTTGCGGATAGCGGTTTCGATCAGGCCCAGTGAGGACTGCTCGTACGGCTTGATCACCACCATGCGCGGTTCCGGGGTGTTGATGGACGACACCTGTGTGATCGGGGTGGGCGCACCGTAGTAGTCGATGGTGACGCGGTTGAACATCGCCGGGTTCGCCCGGCCGGTTCGGACCGAACCCATGTCGTCGCGGGCCACAATGACGGCCTTCTCCATTTTTTCCTCGGCGTCGAGCAGCGCGTCGTCGATCATGGTGTCCTCCGTTGTCGTGTGGTGGTGGTGCCGCGGCCGGTCCGTCTCCGCAACGACGGGCGGGCCGAGTCGCGGGTCAGGTGCTGACCAGTGTTCCGATCTTCTCACCTGCGACCGCACGGGCGATGTTGCCCTGCTCGAGCAGGTTGAAGACCAGGATGGGCATCTGGTTGTCCATACAGAGACTGAATGCGGTGGCGTCGGCGACCTTGAGGCCCTGTTCGAGCACCTCACGGTGAGTGATCTCGCGGTACAGGGTGGCGTCCGGGTCGATCCTGGGATCGGCGGAGTACACGCCGTCGACGCCCTTGGCCATGAGAACCACCTCGGCCTTGATCTCGAGGGCGCGTTGGGCAGCGGTGGTGTCCGTGGAGAAGTACGGCATTCCCATGCCTGCACCGAAGATGACGACACGGCCTTTCTCCAGGTGCCGCTGGGCACGCAACGGAATGTACGGTTCGGCGACCTGACCCATCGTGATGGCTGTCTGCACTCGGGTGACGACGCCGCGCTTCTCCAGGAAGTCCTGTAGCGCAAGGCAATTCATAACGGTGCCGAGCATGCCCATGTAGTCGGACCGGGCGCGCTCGAGACCCCGCTGCTGTAGTTCGGCGCCACGGAAGAAGTTTCCGCCGCCGATCACCACGGCCACCTGGACACCGGTGTCGACCACCTCGGCGATCTGGTCGGCGACGGTGGACACGACGTCGGGGTCGAGACCGACCTTGCCGCCGCCGAACATCTCGCCGCCCAGCTTCAGGACAACCCGTTTGAACCCGGCGCGTTGAGCGGTGGCGTCGTCGGTCATGTGGCGTTCCTCCATGGAGCGATTGTGGGCGCGGCGGGCTACTGGTGCCGGCGGGTCCGGGATGCGTCCCGGGTCCGGCCCAATCCTAAACGAGCACAAAAGAACCCCGGCGAATCGATTGATTCGCACGGGGTTCTCTCATGAAAACTCAGGCCTGTCCGACCTCGAAACGAGTGAAGGACACAACCTGCGCCCCCGCCTCGTCGAGGACGGCCTTGACCGTCTTCTTGGATTCCTGGACCGACGGCTGGTCGACCAGCACGACGTCCTTGAAGAATCCGTTGAGCCGGCCTTCGACGATCTTGGGCAGTGCCTGTTCGGGCTTGCCCTCCTCGCGAGCGGTCTGCTCGGCGATGCGACGCTCGGAAGCGACCACGTCCTCGGGCACCTCGTCGCGCGAGGCGTACTTGGCGCGCAACGCAGCAACCTGCATGGCTGCTCCACGAGCGGCTTCCGCAGCCTCGGGGGTGTCG
Organism: Williamsia sp. D3; assembly: GCF_000506245.1. Taxonomy (NCBI): domain Bacteria; kingdom Bacillati; phylum Actinomycetota; class Actinomycetes; order Mycobacteriales; family Nocardiaceae; genus Williamsia; species Williamsia sp. D3. The sequence goes on from NZ_AYTE01000050.1 coordinate 38,425, forward strand.
CCGGTGTACTCCACCAGGACGCCGACGGCAGGCGGGAGATCCGAAGCTCGCTTGTGCAGGTAGGACGCCACATTGCCCTCGTGGTACGAGACCCGGTTCAAGACCAGCTTCTCGCCGATCTTGGCGGAGAGCTCCTGGATCAGCTCGTCGACCGTCTTGTCGCCGACGCTGGTGGCCTTGAGGGCCTCCACGTCGGACGTCTTGGCGGCGACAGCAGCGTCGAGAACCTGAGCGGCCAGCGCCTGGAACTCGTCGTTCTTGGCCACGAAGTCCGTCTCGGAGTTGATCTCGATCATCGCACCGTCTTTGGCGGCGATCAGACCTTCGGCGGTGGACCGCTCGGCACGCTTGCCGACGTCCTTGGCGCCCTTGATCCGCAGTTCTTCGACGGCCTTGTCGAAATCGCCGTCGTTGTTGGCCAGCGCGTTCTTGCAGTCGAGCATGCCCGCGCCGGTGAGGTCACGGAGCCGCTTGACGTCAGCGGCGGTGTAATTCGCCATGGGTGGGCGAGCCTCCTGTCGATTGTGTCGGGGTGATGCGAAAGCCGGAGGGATCAGGCCTGCGCGGGGGTTTCGGCCTGCGCCGGGGCAGCTTCCTCGGTGCCTGCGGCCGGTGTGGTCGCCTGGGTGAGCAGTTCCTGCTCCCATTCGGCCAGCGGCTCGGTGGCGCCACCTTCGGGCTTGGCGTCGGCATCGGCACTCTGACCGGCGCGAGCCTGCAGGCCCTCGGCAACCGCCGAAGCGACGACGCGGGTGAGGAGTGCGGCGCTGCGGATGGCGTCATCATTACCCGGGATCGGGTAGTCGACGAGGTCCGGATCACAGTTCGTGTCGAGGATGGCGATCACCGGGATGTTCAGCTTGCGAGCCTCGGAGACCGCGAGGTGCTCCTTGTTGGTGTCGACAACCCAGATCGCCGAAGGGACCTTCGACATGTCCCGGATACCACCGAGGGTGCGATCCAGCTTGGTCATCTCACGCGTGAGCATGAGGATTTCCTTCTTGGTGCGACCTTCGAAACCGCCGGTCTGCTCCATGGCCTCGAGTTCCTTGAGGCGCTGGAGGCGCTTGTGCACGGTGGAGAAGTTGGTGAGCATGCCGCCGAGCCAACGCTGGTTCACGTAGGGCATGCCCACGCGCAGCGATTCGGAGGCGATGGATTCCTGAGCCTGCTTCTTGGTTCCGACGAAGAGGATGGTGCCACCGTGGGCAACCGTCTCCTTGACGAACTCGTACGCCTTGTCGATGTACGTCAGCGTCTGCTGCAGGTCGATGATGTAGATGCCGTTGCGATCGGTGAAGATGAATCGCTTCATCTTCGGATTCCAACGACGGGTCTGATGCCCGAAATGAGCGCCGCTGTCCAGCAGCTGCTTCATGGTTACGACAGCCATAATTCACTTTCATTGCAGTTCATGCCGGCGCCCGGTTGGTCGTCGGCCCTGGCGCCTGGCACGTGTGGAACCCCCGGTGAAGAACGATCACCGACGAGGACTGCCCACACGCTGTCTCGGCCGGCATGACGCTGGCCGACTGCAGACGCGCGAAGTCACTCCCGCCGCAGCGAGAGCGCCACATGAGTCTACGCGCGTGAGGGCCCGACACGAAATCGCTTGCCGTACCGGAGCGGGCCCGATGTCAAGGCCTCGGCGAGCGTTGTGGACAGAAGGAGGTTTCATGCACATCTTCGCAGGTCATCGCGCGATCGGCTGACAGATCCAGCAGGCTCGGATCCATGGCTTTCTGGTGGGCACTGTGCCGTGCGGCAGCGCTGTTGGGCGTGATCGTGGCCGCCGTACCACTGCTCGCGCTGCAGTCGCAGCCGACAGCACGCGCCGCACCCGCCTCGGCTCCGTCGCGCGGGTTCACCTGGCCGCTGATTCCGACCCCACAAGTGCTACGCACCTTCGAGCCGCCCACGCAACGCTGGCTGCCCGGTCACCGCGGTGTCGACCTTGCCGCGGCGGCAGGCGCCACCGTCCATTCGGCAGGCGACGGGGTGGTGCATTTCGCGGGTCCCGTCGCAGGAAAGCCGGTGGTGTCGATTCGGCACCCGGACGGTTTGTTGACCACGTATGAACCGGTGAAGTCCTCGGTGCGCGCCGGTATGCCGGTGGCCCGCGGCTCGCCGATCGGTGTGCTCGAGCCCGGCCATGAGGGCTGCGCGCGCCCGTGCCTGCATTGGGGAGCGCGCCGCGGAGCCGGAGCGTCGGCGACATACCTCGATCCGCTGGCCTTGCTCGGCGTTGTGCGGGTGCGCCTGAAGCCCCTCGAGACGGGCGACGCGTGAGGCGGGCGGCCCTCAAGCCCTGGGGTGCGCCTGATCGTGGACCTTACGAAGGCGTTCGACGCTGACGTGGGTGTACAGCTGCGTTGTCGCAAGGCTCGCGTGGCCCAGCAGTTCCTGCACCACGCGAAGGTCGGCGCCTCCTTCGAGGAGGTGGGTCGCCGCACTGTGGCGCAATCCGTGAGGGCCGAGGTCAGGGGTGTCGGGCAGGCTCCGCAGTATCTGGTGGACCACCGTGCGGGCCATCCGCTGATCAAGTCGTCCGCCCTTGGCCCCGACAAGCAACGCGTTGGCCGCCTTGGGTTTCGCCAGCGCCGGCCGCCCTGATCTCAACCACGTGTCCAACGCGGCGGCTGCGGGGGCGCCGAACGGCACCGTCCGTTCCTTGTTGCCCTTACCGATGACCCTGACGACGTTGCGTCCCGTGTCGACGTCCCCGATGTCCAGGCCGCACAGCTCCCCCACCCGAATGCCTGTGGCGTACAACAATTCGACGATCAGTCGGTTCCGCTGGCCGATAGGGTCAGCCGGGTCGGACGGGTTCTGTGGATCGTCGGCGCGCGCGGTTGCATCGCCGCTTCCGCCTGCTCTGCGCTCAACACCCCCGGAAGGGTGCGATGAGCCCGGGGGGCCTGGAGTCGGGTGCTCGGATCTGCGGCGAGGATGCCCTCGCGGGTTGCCCAGGCCGTGAAGCGTTTTGCCGACGAAGCCTGGCGCGCGATGGTGGTCCGGGCTGCCCCCGCCTTGCTGTGTGCCGCGAGCCAGGCACGCAGCAGACCCAGATCGATTGCCGTCGGTGCGATGCCGCGGGCACCCGCGAAACTGATCAGCGACCGGATGTCACCGAGGTAGGCGCGCACGGTGTGGTCACTGTGCCCGCATTCGAGGCGCAGATAGCTCTCGTACTCGTCGATGATCGCGGCACTCACCGACTCAGCCAAGCGATCTCGGACCTCTACTGCAAGACGCCACACCCGGCCGTGCAGCTTTTGTGTCCTGATCGAACCCGTGCGCGGGCATCAACGGGTCAGACTGCGCTGCCGGCGGCCTCTTCGTTCTTTTTGAGTTCGGCTTTCCATTGCCGGAAACCCTCTTCTGTCCGTCCACGACGCCAGTACCCCGAAATGGAAGCGTGCGATGCCGGGACGCCGCGCTCTTTCCTGACATAGGCGCGCAGATTGTGCATGACCGCCTCTGCTTCGCCGTGGATGAAGACCTGAACCGTGCCCGGCAGCCAGTCTGCCTGTTTGACGGCCGCGACGATGGGAGCGTTGGCGCCGGCTTTGTCGTCCCCCACCTCATCCGACGAGCCACCCCGGTGCAACCAGGTGATCTCCGCGGTGTCGGGGGCTGCGATGTCGACGTGATCGTCCGGCCCGGCGACCTCGATGAAGGCCTTCACGACCGCGCCATCGGGCATCGATTCCAGGGCTGCGGCAAGCGCCGGCAATCCCGCTTCATCGGAAGCGAGCAGATGCCAGTCGACGTCGGTTCTGGGGCGGTATCCACTGCCAGGGCCCAAGAACCGCACCACATCTCCTGGCTGTGTGGATGCCGCCCATGGCCCCGCGAGCCCTTCGGTGCCGTGAACCACGAAATCGATCGCCACTTCGCGGGCCACCGTGTCGACCCTTCGCACCGTGTACGTCCGCAGGATCGGTTGTTGACCTGGCTCGAACTCCTCCCGGATCCGCTCGAGGTCGAACGGTTCGGGATACCGGACTCCCTCGGGCGGGAACAGGATCTTGACGTACATGTCGGTGTCGTCCACCGGCGTGAACTCGTCGAACCCGGGACCGCCGATATACACCCTCACCATGTGAGGGGTGAGTTGTTCGGTCCGTTGCACCGTCATGGTGTTGAGCTTCTTGGCCACGCGTTGGTTCCTCTCATCGCATTCGAACCCACGGTACCGGAAAGGTAGGTGACCCTAAGTTCGCCGATCCGATATACCGTCGCTGCCATGCCCACCATATTGATCACCGGCGCCTCCCGCGGTATCGGACGCGCGACCACGCAGCGCCTCGCGAATGCGGGCTGGAACGTGTTCGCAGGAGTGCGTGACGACGCCGCCGGCGCCGAGTTACGCGCGCTGGCACCCGGACTGATCACACCCGTCGTCCTCGACATCACCGACGCCGACCACGTGGCAGACCTGGACCGCGTGTTGCCTGCCGAGCTGGACGCGGTTGTCAACAATGCCGGCATCGTCGCCGGCGGTCCGGTGGAAGCCGTCTCACCCGAACAGCTCCGACACCAACTCGATGTCAACGTCATCGGTCAGCATGCCGTCACCCGCGCGTTGCTGCCCCGGCTCCGGGCCTCCCGTGGACGAGTGCTGTTCGTGTCGTCGGTCAGCGGCCGGATCGCCACCCCGATGACGGGTGCCTACAACGCGTCGAAGTTCGCTCTCGAAGGCATGGCGGACGCGCTTCGAATGGAAGTGCGGCCGTGGAAGATTCCCGTCGTGCTGATCGAACCAGGCCAGACCGACACCGACATCTGGCGCAGCGCCGAATCCACTCTCGAAGACCTGGTGAGTGACATGTCGCGCGAACACCGTGCTCTCTACGCCAAACACATTGCCGGATACCGCAAGTCGATTCCCCTTTCGCAAAAGGTGGCGGTACCTGCGGACACTGTCGCCGCCACCATCGAATCGGCCTTGACGGCGCGGCGGCCGCGGGCGCGCTATGTCGTCGGCGCTGCGAACAAGGTTCAGGCGACAGTGGTGGGAGCTCTACCGACCGCGGTCGCCGATCTGCTCCTACGAACCGTCACCGGGGTTCCCCGGCGGCCCTGAGGTACTCACCGCGATCCGGCCAGTCTCCACCCGGATCCGTTGGTGCTCAGCAAACCTCGCGTTTCCAGGATGGCCAGCGCGGAGCGCACCTGGCGGACGTCGAGTCCACTGGCGAAAGCGATCTCGCCGATGGTCAGTGATCCGCGCGCAGGCACTGCGTCGTAGGTTCGTTGCTGGGTCTCGTCGAGGCCGTCGGTCGGTCGCACTGACGACGCGCGGGCTTCCGAACCCGTCACACCGTTGGGCTCGGCCAGCCTGATGATGTCGTCTGAACTGGTCACCAGTTGCGCCACACCGTCGGCAATCATCCGGTGGCATCCGATGGAAGTCGCCGATGTGACCGGTCCTGGCACCGCACCGAGAGGTAGCCCCAGCTTCCGAGTCCACGCGGCTGTGTTGGCCGCGCCGCTGCGCCCGCCTGCCTCCACCACGACGACCGCCCGCGACAGTGCCGCCACCAGACGGTTCCGGGTCAAGAAGCGATGCTTGGCTGCCGATGTGCCCGGGCGGTATTCGCTGACCACCACTCCGGTGCGAGCTATCTCGGCGATCAACCTTGCGTGACCGGCCGGGTAGTCACGGTCGAGTCCGCATGCGAGCACGGCCACCGTGGTCCCGTCCGCGGCCAACGCACACCGGTGCGCCACACCATCGATGCCGTAGGCACCTCCGGAGATCACCGACCACCCTTCGCCGACGAGACCGCCGGTGAGTGACGACGTGACGTGCTCGCCATAGCCTGACGCCGCCCGGGAACCGACCAACGCCACCGAGCGGTCGACGGCGCCGTCGAGCCTTGCCGGCCCACGGGCCCACAGCGCCAAGGGTTCACCGCCTTTGGCCGCGGTGTCCGCTCGGCCCAGCGCGAGAAGCTGCCATCCGGGCCATTCGTCGTCAGCGGGTGTCACCAGCCTGCCACCGAGACGGGCGATCGCGGACAGGTCTTCCTCGGCGGTGTTGACCTGGTGGCGAGCCGCCGTCGCCCGCAATACCTCTTCGTGGCCGTGCGGCACCGACTGCCGCGACACCGCGCGCGCCGCCTCGGTCACGCCCACCTCCGCAATCAGCTTGTGCAGAGCGGCGTTCGGTGGCTCGGCCACACCGGCGAGGTATGCCCAGTCGAGTCGTGTGTTGTCGTCGAGCATGTTGTCCCCTCAGTTGTATCCGCGATCGCGGAACATCAATGCCTGCGCCACATGGTTTTCGGTCGGCTGGTCGTCTCCGGAGAGATCGGCAAGCGTCCAAGCCAGGCGAAGAGCCCGGTCGGCTCCTCGTGCCGTCACCCGCCCGTCTCGAAGGAACAGTTCGATCGGCCTGACCACCGAACCCGGCAGGCGAAAGTCACCGCGCCGCAGCACCGACCCCGGCACCTCCGCATTCGTCTGCCACCCGTGGGCGAGCCAGCGCTCGCGAGCAGCGGCCCGTGCCGCCATCACACGTTCGCGCACAACAGCACTCGATTCCGCGAGTCCGCCCGCCAGCGCCGCTGTCCCGGGAGGATCCATCCGAACCCGGATATCGACCCGATCCATGAGTGGCCCCGACAGCTTGCCGAGATAGCGACGACGGGCAGTGGGCGAGCACACACAGTCCACATCGTTCGCCGGAGCGCACGGGCACGGGTTGGCCGCCAGGATCAGTTGGAAGCGGGCAGGAAATCGAGCGACCCCGTCTCGGCGCGCCACTCGAACCTCACCGTCCTCCAACGGAGTTCGCAATGTCTCGAGCACCTTGACACCGAGCTCCGCGCACTCGTCGAGGAACAGGACGCCGCGGTGCGCCCGTGACACCGCACCGGGTTTTGCCATCCCCGTACCACCGCCGATCATCGCAGTCACCGTCGTCGAGTGATGCGGAGCGATGAACGGCGCATCACGAATCAACGGGTGATCGGCCGGCAACCCACCGGCAATCGAATGAATCGCCGTGACCTCCAACGCCTCGGCCTCGTTCAACGGCGGCAAGATCCCCGGCAACCGCCGCGCCAGCATCGTCTTCCCGATCCCCGGCGGCCCCGTCAACAACAGATGATGCGCCCCCGCAGCAGCAACCTCCATCGCATACCGCGCCTCATCCTGACCCACCACATCACACAGATCCGGCCCCGCCACCACCGACCGGACCGGCTCCCGCGGACCCACCGTGTCCAGCACAAAACGTTCCCTTGAGCCAAGCAAGCACCTCCCGCAGATGACTCGCCCCACCCACCTCGATCCCCGAGACCAACCCCGCCTCGGCAACATTGCCCAACGGCACCACCGCATGAGTGAAACCCGCCTGCCGGGCCGCCACCACCGCAGGCAACACCCCACGCACCGGCCGAACCCGCCCGTCGAGCGCCAACTCACCCAGAAACACAGACTTCTCCAAATACGCAGGCGCATAATCATTCCCCGCCGCCAGCACCGCCAAAGCCAACGCCAAGTCGTACATCGACCCCGACTTGGGCAACGTCGCAGGCGACAACGCCAACGTGATACGACCCTCCGGCCACTTCGCAACAGCGCCCTCGTCCCCGTCAGCCCCCTTACTCGCCGCAGCAGTGTTGGTGATCGCCGCACGCACACGATCTTTTGCCTCCTTCAACGCCGCATCCCCCAGCCCCACCAGATGCACACCCGGCAGACCCTGCCCGATCGACGCCTCGATCTCCACCACCACACCCTCGACACCATTGATCGCCACCGACCGCACCCGCCCCAACTTCACCTCAGAACACCCCACGCAAATGTGAAATCGACACCGAATCCTTCGAATCAAGTTGCACGGCAACCACATCAAAACGCACCACCGGCCAACGCCGCCCCTGCTCACGCAGCCACACCCCCGCCAACCGGCGCATCCGCTGATACTTGGCCACCGTCACCGCCTCCGCCACATCGCCGTACAACGACCCGGTCCGCGTCTTGACCTCCACCACCACCAACGCATCACCATCAATCGCGATCACATCCAACTCCCCATAACGACAACGCCAATTCCGCTGCACCAGGGCCCACCCCAAACCCACGAG